>JBCBOC010000179.1:0-6936 GCA_039821475.1 Cyanobacteria bacterium J06632_22
CCCATTCTGCACGTTCACAACAGCCTCAACTGCAAACGGTGCGCCAACAAAAACTGTCTGAACTCAAGCATCAGCTTCGCTATGTCAATAGTTTTCAAGAACGGCAGGCGCTATTAACGCTGATCGATTTTTGGCGACGCCAAGGGTAAGGGGGGATGGGCCGATGTCTGGGGTGAACCTATCGCAGTCGAAGGGGTGGTTGAAACACTTGACTGCGGTCACGGGGCTCCAGTAACCCTGCCTTCAGCGCTGCAGCCTGTCCTTAGCAACGTGACAATGCAATATGGCGCTTGCTTGCCCTGTGTCGGTTTCCGGCGGCTTTGGTTGGATTCGAGTCACGGCGTAATCTGTGGTTTGGGGATAGCGATACTGAGCGGCTCAAACACAGTGGCAAAATCTATCATTTTTGTTTGCATCAGATTCCTCATTCTTCGTTACTGCCATGCATTCTTCTTCAACTTCCTTTCGTTCTTCTGCTGAAGATCAGGCGTTGTCCCCCCTGCGCACTCGGGGAATTGTGTACTGTCACAAGCTGATGCATCAGGGGCTAACCTATGGTGACGCGCGCCGTCTTGCTGCAGTCATTGCCAAGTTTGAAGTCGCCGGGCGAACGCCTAATGCGCGTCAGCGGCAGTTAATCATGCAGTACAGTGTGCAAATTTGTCGTGCTCATCTATGGTGCTCGAAACTGTTGCTGGAGTGCTAGCGGGTTGTCGACCCTAAGTTCTAGCGTTGACAACCCGCTAGCGGGGCATGTCAGCGTAGGGATAGGCGTAATCTGGCCATTGGCCGGACCAGCGGAGTAGAACAACTTCTTCATTCATGGGTTCTTGGGTCGCTGAGGCTAGCCGGGTGCGAAACAAATCGATATCGACTAGTTCGTAGCCTAGACCTTGGGCAATTTCTCCTAGGATTTGTCCCGTGCGGATCATGACCTGAAGATAGGATTTTTGATCGCCGACGACGTAGGCCAATTGGGCTCCAGGGCGTAGTATATGGCGCAGTTCGGCTAAATGTCGGGCGATGCCGCCAAAATATAGGGTGACGGCCCTGGGGTAGAGGCGGGTAAAGCCGCTAGTTTTGCCGAGGTCCTGACGACGCGTTTCAATTTCTTTTGCAATAGTTTGAATGCCTGTATGGCGGTCAACCCAACGATCGTCTTGGTCTGCGGTGTAGACATTACGACTGTTGGAGCGCAACAGGTCTTGTTTCAGAATTCTGAGCTGTTGTTTGGTTTGAATAAAGCCTAACAGTACCGACTCTAAACGTGTGGTGCGGGTGTAGTCCTTTTCGTTTGGATAAGGGGGGGAGGTGATGACGGCGTCGATGGACTGCGGTGGCAAGACTGTGTGGATTTGGCGGGCATCGGCTTGGTAGATTCGTGCTGCAGGGGGGCGGCCTAGGGGGGCGCGCTGCAATTGCACTAAGTCTTGAGCGATTTGCTCAACCTGTTGTTGCCACAGGTCAAAGACGGGGGCATCATCCTTGGGCTTTTTGATGCCGACTTCTGGGCCAAATCGTAAATTACTAATGTGATCGATCACCGCCTTAGCAAGCGCCAGCTTTAAATGGGGCGCCTGGGTGAGCGGGGCCTGGGTGCGAATGTGATGGAGCAGGAGTAGGGTTTTATGCAGCGGTCGGGGGCTGATGGACCCTTTCAGGATCACCTTTTGGGCCGCATCGGGCAGTGTTTTGAGGGGGCCTTGATGGGTTGCCAGATCATGTTGGCTGGCGGCAGCTATCTGATCAGCTAGGGTGAGCAGGGTATCAGGGGCCGGTGACCAATCGGTTTTGACGCTACTGGCAAAGTAGGCCATCGGGTTGGCTTCAGTGCCAACGCTAGGGATGCCCTGCTTTTGGCATTCCACTACGGTCGTCCCAGTGCCGCAAAAGGGGTCGAGAACACGGTGATCGGCAGTCAGTGCCAGCTTTTGCAGGTAGTCTCTCACGAGGTGGGGTGGGTAGGACAAAATAAATCGGTACCAGCAGTGTGCGGCCCGATCTTCGGTCTGGACCTGGTTGCGATCGCGTTTACCCAATTGGGTCACGGTAACGGACGACTGAGCGGAAACGGCACCTTCCAAAACAGCGCTCCACAGCGGCAAAAACAGCAAAAGCCCAACGGCAGAGCCCATACCTTGGCCCCGTCTAGACCGGCCATGTTCTTAGAGAACGCAACCGGTGCCAAGTTAGACGAATTTAGGAAACAAGCGTACTACAAAAAGGGTTGATTGCAGGTCTATTCTGCCGTTTCTTCTGCAATTGGCAATAGGTGGCAGCCTGCAATTCGCCAACTCCCCCGCTGCTGCTGCATCACAATATATAAGGCTCGGATTAGGTTGCCTTGGGCATCCATCAACATGACTTGCTGAGCTGGGTACTCCGCCACTTGGGTCATGCCGTCAAAGACCACGGAACGGGGGCGATAGACGGCCGGATAGGACCGTCGCACCATCTGCATAAAAGTGGCAGGTGTGCCAAACAAGGCTTGAATGGCCGGTGCCGCTAGGGCAAAGGCCGCAGGGGCATCGTCCGTTTGGAAGGCTTGGAGCTGTTGAGTAATGATGGCACGGATGGCCTGCTCGTCGGCGTCGGTCAGGGACATAGGGGCACGTTAGACGGGTCTCATCAGGACTTCCCAGTCGGCAGGCTGGGAGACTGGCGGAGACGGATGGGTTGGGGAAAACTTCGACGGTGAGGGTGAGCTCACAGACGGAACTTTGAGGCTTTTAGGGGTGGCGGATGTTTGAGTCGGACGGGGTGAGGGCAAACGTGGGTGCAATATCATGATGGCAGATTTTAAAATTTGAAACCCGTTCCGGGACGGGGATTCCCTGGGCGACAGCGGCAGGTCGAAAGTTGGACCCGATGGACTTAGACGAGTAAAGACGGTGGGCGACAGACCTCTCGTCGGTTTGTCAGAGTTGTTTGGTAGGGTGAATAGGCAGCACGACCTGTTTACTTCAAGACGCACGCTGCTCCCCCCTGTATCCGGAAAAATTCACCATGGCGCTGATTTCCGTCAATCGGCTGAGTAAGGTCTATCCGGTCGCCGTCAAATCGCCGGGCTTGAAGGGGACACTGAAGCATTTTTTCAAACGGCAATATCGCCATGTAGAGGCGGTCAAGTCGGTTTCGTTCACGATTGAACCGGGCGAAGTGGTGGGTTTCCTGGGGCCAAATGGCGCGGGCAAAACGACAACGCTGAAGATGTTGACGGGGTTGATTCATCCCTCGTCGGGGCAGGTTCAGGTCGCCGAGTTTACGCCATTTGAGCGGACACCGTCGTTTCTGCAGACGATTACCTTGGTCATGGGCCAAAAGCAGCAGTTGCTGTGGGACTTGCCGGCCTTGGATTCGTTGCGTATTAATGCGGCCATCTATGGGCTGAGCGATCGGGAGGCCCGTTACCGGGTCGATGAGCTGGCCACGATGTTAGAGATCAAGGCGCAGCTGACGCAGCCGGTGCGAAAGTTATCCCTGGGGCAGCGCATGAAGGCCGAAATGTTGGCGGCTTTGTTGCACTATCCGCGGGTGCTGTTTTTGGATGAACCTACGCTGGGGTTGGACGTCAACGCTCAAGTGGCGGTGCGCGATTTTTTACGGACCTATAACGAGCAATATCAGGCGACGGTGCTGCTCACCAGTCACTACATGGCAGATATCACAGCATTGTGCGATCGCGTTCTCCTGATCCACCAGGGAGCCCTGATCTACGATGGGCCGTTGGACGGGCTGATGGCGCGGTTTGCGCCCTATAGAGAGGTCACCGTCGAGCTGGCCGGGGCGATGCCATCCAGCATCGGCGACTATGGGGAATTGCGATCGCACCAGGGCCACGAAGCTGTCTTTATGGTGCGACGCGATGCGTTAACCCAGACAGTATCCCGATTGCTAGCTGAGCTTCCGGTACAAGATCTCACCGTGGCTGATCCACCGATTGAAGCGGTGATTGGTCGTGTCTTTGAAACGGGGGCCGTGTAAATGGCAACATCACAGCACGGTGGGCCTGGTGCGATTCAGGGATTATCTCGTTCCTGGCAACTCATCCGAACACTGCTATCGGTGTACTACGCCTACATGGTTGAATACCGCGCTGAGTTAATGTTTTGGGTGCTATCAGGATCGTTTCCATTGATACTCATGGGGCTATGGAACGAGGCTGCCAGCAGTGGCCAGTTTGAGCTAGAGGCCGTGACGCTAGTACGTTATTTTTTAGCTGTCTTTTTGGTGCGTCAGTTCACGGTTGTTTGGGTGATCTGGGACTTTGAGAAGGAGGTTGTGGAGGGGAAACTATCACCCCTTTTACTGCAGCCGCTGGACCCAGTTTGGCGACATGTCGCCGGACATGTCGCCGAGCGTGCGGCACGGTTACCCTTTATCCTGGCGCTGATAGGGCTATTTTTTTTACTGTATCCCCACGCTCTGTGGTGGCCGAGTATCACCGGTTGGATATGGGGAGGACTGGGGATTGTGCTGGCGTTCGGCCTACGCTTTTTGATGCAGTATACCTACGCACTGTTGGCTTTCTGGATTGAGCGAGCAGCTGCGGTTGAGCAGCTTTCCTTTTTGCTCTATATCTTCTTTTCGGGCATGGTAGCGCCGCTGCCGCTGTTCCCAGAGATCGTACGGAACATCGTCCTCTGGACGCCCTTTCCGTACTTAATTTACTTTCCGGCGGCACTATTGGTCGGGTTGCCCGTAGAGTTGGGGCGTGGTCTAGGGGTAATTTCCCTGTGGAGCCTGGGTTTCTGGGGGTTGAATCGCTGGCTATGGCAGCGAGGCCTGCGCCGCTATTCGGGTATGGGGGCCTAAGTTTGCGATGCGATTTGGATACGGTTTGTAAGTATATATACGTAAAATTTGCTGTGTAACGGTATAAAATCGGGCAAATTTTGTATACCATCAAACCGCCTTGATGGAACGGCATTTGCGTGTTTTTACGGATAAATAATTGGTTTGCTTTAGGTTTGAACCTTTCGCTGCGAAAAAATACGTAGTTTTTGCGAGTTGAGTCGGTGAGATGGCGGATGGTTGAGGTAGTGATATTTACTACTCTATGTACATGTGAATCAGTGGTTTTTCAGAGCGTGGGTTTCAGCCCACAGTAACAAGAGTGCATGGGGGTCACCGTCAAGACCTGGGTGTTTCTGCCAACCCAATTAATCCCCCATTTGAGCAAACCCTACTGAGTTTTAAGCTATGAATATCGCCCAGCTACAAGCCCCTCGTCGAGGAGCTGGTTTGAGCGTTGTTGGCGACAGGCATGCCCAGGCCCGTCGGAGTGCAGAATCATCTACATTTTCAAAATCGTCTACACCTCTGAACCAGCTGGAGCTGGTTGATCTGATTGATCGGTGCCAGAGTCATCGTCAGCCTAACAAGGCCGCGTTTTCTGAGCTGATGCGCCGTTACCAGTCCCACGTGGAGAAGCAACTTTATCACCTTGCTCCGGATTGGTCTGATCGCGCTGACTTGGCTCAAGAGGTTTGGATTCGTGTTTATCGTAATATTCGTCGACTGAATGCACCAGCAAAGTTCAAAGGCTGGTTGAGTCGCATTACAACGAATCTCTTTTATGACGAGCTGCGGAAACGGAAACGTTATGCAGGCATGGTTTCGCTGGATGCTCCCCGTCATTTAGACGATGGTCAGGTGGATTGGGAACTGCCCTGCACCGAGCCTACCCCTGGCGATACGATGATGACGCGAGAATTTTACGAGCGGCTTCAAGGGGCTATTTCAGAGTTGCCTGAGGTTTTCCGCACAACAATTGTCTTACGTGAAATTAAGGGATTGCCCTACGAGGAGATTGCTGAGCTGACTGGCGTGTCGCTAGGCACGGTCAAATCTCGTATTGCGCGCGCCCGTTATCGTTTACAGGGCGAGCTGAATCAGTACTTAGATGGTCAGCCTATTGCCTAATGAATATCGTGGGTCAGTGTTGAAAAGTAAGTCGTGAGACAGTAATGTGGCGACCGGCATTAGGTCCTGTCGTATGTCAGTCCGCGGCTAGGAAGCGTTCTTGGAGGTTAAACCCTTGGATGCTGTGTTTATTGTGATCGTCGAATTGCTAGGTAAAGTTCCTAGCGCTAGGCTCCTTTATGCTGGAGCCCCTCGACGCAGTCGGATAGGGCTACCAGCCCTGCGATTGCTATCTGCGGCAGAGTCAGGTGAGTCATAGCAGCCCGCATAAAGGTTGAGCCGGGTTGCTAGCCGCTGGGCGTTCTGTCGCTTGGGAACAGTAGTCTCATGGGCTTAAGCAGAAAAGTCAGGACAGTACCCGCACGATATGGCTGCCGTGTACCAGCTATCAGATTCATGATCTCAAGGTTGCGAACTCATTTTGTCGTGTGTCAATCGAACCCTGCGCGGTGTCTCAATGTCAATGACAAAGGCTGTTTACTCGTCTGCAGATTTTCTCGTTCGATATACTGAGCTTCTGGCAAAATCTTGGATGTCAAGCTTTGCAGTGTCAGATTGAGTGATTGCGACAGCATTCAACCGTCGATATTGTTGTCGTTGTCTCTGCAGCTTGTCCAAGCAATGGCTATGTCGCGTGTGACAGGGTTAATGGCCGTTGGCTCTTGGGGGCGATTCGGTGATTAATGTAATTTTTGATACAAAAATTAGGAAGCGTATGCTCCACCCCTACTGTGCGTGCTGGTGTCGTCGGCCAGGTTGCTTATACCCAGTTACCTGACTTTTTCGTCAGTGCTGACCAGAGTGTTGGTCTACGGATCCAACGCATTTACCCTGAACTGCTATCAGTGATATCGCTAAGGGTTTTGGCTTATTTTTCACCTAATTTTGCTGGACCTTTGCGAATCCGTAGATAGTTACGGATTAATCTTGCCTACTCTAAGTCCAGGTTGAAGCTACTTCAGATAGGTGAGTTTAGTGTTGCAAGTTAGGCAGGCTTTGGCCATCTGGATC
>JBCBOC010000136.1:0-7773 GCA_039821475.1 Cyanobacteria bacterium J06632_22
AGCCAATCAAGTTCATCAGATTTTTGAGCTTCTACAATGAATCAGCCCTGCTTACTGGACACATAGGCTCTCAAAAAGGTAACTATGACAACTATTAGCATTGCTCTTCCAGAAGAACTTGAAAGTGAGCTGTCTACAGACGCATCTCAGCTCAAACTACCCCTGGCAGAGTACATCTTGCACGTGCTGACATTTCGGCCCTTTCTTCAAAATCCGCCCAAAACAGGCGCAGAGCTAGTCGATTATTGGGAACGCATTGGTGTAATCGGCTCTATGACAGATATCACCGACAGTCAGGAACACAACCGCAAGCTACGGCAAGATGCTGAAAATCGTAAGCGGGGCAGCTAACGTATTGTGATGCAAGGCACTATTGGACTATTCAAGGCGCAGACAGAGCAAACTTACAAGCGTTAAGAAAATGACTCTTGCCATCAATCCGCCCACTCAGAAGGCTATTAGCTTTGATGAGTTTCTTGCGCGCTACGGCGATGATAATCGCTACGAACTGATTGATGGAGAAGTGTTTGATTTGGAACCCACTGGTCCTCATGAGGAGGTTGCTGCCTTCATTCCCGCCGAACTTTGTGTACAGATTAGGGCGCTAGGACTTCCCTGGTTTGTGCTTCAGCGGGGACTGCTTCGTCCAGACAATGCCGAAATGACAGCTTTCCGCCCTGATGTTGCCGTGGTTGATCGTACCGAATTGGTCAACGAGCCATTATGGGCCGAGCAGTCGATTCTCACACTGGGCAGCTCCATCAAGTTTGTGGCCGAAGTCGTCAGCAGCAACTGGCAAAACGACTATGCCCGAAAGGTTGAGGACTATGCCGTTTTGGGCATTCCCGAATATTGGATTGCAGACTATGCAGGCCTGGGCGGTACTCGCCACATTGGCAAGCCCAAACAGCCTACGCTGTCGGTCTGTACGTTACTGGGTGACGAGTACGAGATCTGCCAGTTTCGGGGCAATGAGACTGTTGCTTCTCAAGCTTTTCAAAATCTGAAGCTGACAGCGGCACAGGTTTTAGGTCTGTGATATCGTTTAATACTTTCTTTCGCAACGCACGCTTACCCGCTCCAGTTAGACAATGACGATTGACAATTGCCTACAAGGTTTGCCCGCTGCCGTCGCAAACCGCCTCCGCACCGAGCAAGTCACGCCCCTGATCGCAGCGTTGGGACTCTCCGATGCCTTTTGGCTAGAGAACCCTTACAAAGACCAAAAAGGCGCAGCCCGTGCCGTGCGCATTGTGACGCGAGATGAGGCTATCCAACGCTGTACTGAGTTTTACCAGCTCAAAGGCGGCACCGATGTGGCAGAAACCCAGGCCTTCTTTGAGCGTACCTTTGCCCCCCAAACAGAGCATGACGGTCAGGTTAGTTACCCGGATATCTGATGGGTGCCACGCATACTGTGGAGAACCCTGTTGAAAGTCACCTACTACGCCGCCGCTAGCCTGGATGGGTACATTGCCAAAGCAGACGGTGACGTTACTCGGCTAGACAACTTAGGGATTACACCAGAGGAAGCGGACTACGATGCCTTCTTTGGCATGGTAGATGGCCTAGTCTTGGGCCGAAAAACCTACGACTTTGGGCGCGATTACTTTTCCTGCCCCTATGGTGATAAGCCCACGTGGGTTTGTAGCACTAGCACAATCAACGATCGCACTCCACCGATGCCCCATCCTATTCCTGCGGTTTGCCTCTCCGCTTTAGAAACACGTGAAAAGTTTCAGATGCTGGAGGCGAGTCTGGGAAGCATGTTGCACAATGCCACGTCTGTCGCTCTCCATCAATGCTGTTTTCGAAGTGCCTGCCATAAAGCTGTTTCATCTCGCTGTTACACCGCTGGCAACGAACTGCGGTACCACCCCAATAAAGCCTGTGCAGTCGGGGCACCAGGGCGCAGGTGCCCGTCCAGGCTGCCAAAACAAAAGGGACGGTCAAGAGTGAAAACCCGCCAGAAACAACGACCAGGGGAATATTTAACCCAAAGCCCACCACAAAACTCTGTAAGAAGGCACTGGCAGCTGAGTGCTGGGCGGGTTTAGCTTTTTTGCTCGCGTGCTGTGGTTGCCGGGTCTGCCACCAAAACTCACTGGCTGCGAGACCGAGTACCAGGGCTATCCACGCTGATAGGCCTAACCCGTTACCTAAAGACCGACATAGGTAGAGCAGTGTCACCAGCGAAATGCCTAACAACAGTCCAAAGGTTAAACAAATGCTTTTTTGCATCGCGCGCGAATAGTCAATTAACATCCCCTGCCCCGCTAGCTGGCGGGGCGGGGCTAGCTCCGGCTGATGCTGCAAACCCAGACTGATGACGGTGTCGATGAGCCAGCCTAGACCAGGGATCAGGTTGCCTGTCGCCACCAGACCAGTCACATCTGAAACGCCAGTGGGCTGAATGTGGAGAGCCTGGACCTTGCTGTGATGGAAGTAGGTTAGCAGCGCTGAGATCGAACCCACGATCACCCCGGTAGCCACCCAAACTGGATTAAAAATAGCTCGTCCTATCCAGTAGCTACCTCGCCAAACGTAGTAGAGCGGCCACCGAGACCAGCGTCGGTAGCGCTGTCGAGAGAAGACGGATGGGGTAAAAGTTTTACCGTCTAGCGCGCTCGCCAGGGCTACCGTCCCCCGCAGAATGCCGCGGTCAACGTTGCCGTCTCTGAGCTGGGGCATCACTCGATCATCGAGTATTGTCTGGAGCTGGGCATCAGATAGGACAGCAAGAATGCCATTTCCAGCCCGAATCGCAGCGGTGCGATCGTTGGTAACGACTAGCAGTAGTACGCCATTCTCGATGTTAATACGGCCCATCTCCCAGGCATCAAACAGCTCATCCGCATAGGCCATGACCGTTGACGCTGTGCCTATATCGGGCATAGTCACGACGATAATTTGGGCTCCAGTAGTGGCGTTTAGCGAGGCCACAATCTGGTTTAGCTCTGCTTGGTTGCTGGCGCTGACGGCCTCTGCCCGGTCGATGAGGCCAGCGCCGTTGAGAACCTGAATTTTTGACTGGTTGGGGACGAAGGTGTTTAGGGAGATGACGATCAGTAGCGTTGCGATGGCTAAGCCGGTCCCTCGGACCATCGTAATAGGCACCCACGGCCAAATCCACTGCTTTAACCGGCCTAGTTTCATGGTCATCGTGTCCTAGAACGGCAGTGCTAAACTTAGCTTTCCCGGTTATCGATCTGTCACCATGGCAAAATTTTTGCATCTCGCCGATATCCACCTCGGCTTCGACCGTTACGACAGCCCAGAACGAACCAAGGACTTTTTCTTTGCACTGAAGGATGCCCTGCAGTGCTACGCCATTGGGGAATCTGTCGATTTTGTCATCATTGCAGGAGACCTGTTTGAGCAGCGGATGATTCAGCCCGCGATTCTCAATCAGGCACAGATCTGTCTGCAAATGCTTCAGAAAGCGGAGATCCCTGTGCTTGCCATTGAGGGCAATCACGACAATCGCCCCTACGGCACCCGCACCAGTTGGCTGCGTTACCTATCAGACTGGGGACTATTAAAGCTTCTAGAACCCGGTGATACGGCAAACGGTGAGCCGTTCTATGCGTCCTGGGATGAGACCATTCGACGGGGCGGATATATTGATTTGGACTGTGGTGTGCGTGTGCTCGGCTCTAGCTGGTACGGGGCGGCCGCACCCCAGGCGATTGAGAAAATTGCTGCAGCCATGGGAGAGTTGCCCGAGGGGCCAGATGCAAACGTGCTCCTGTTTCACCATGGACTAGAGGGGCAGATTGCCCGATACGCTGGAGCCCTGCGCTACGGTGATGTGAAGCCCTTGCAGCAGGCGGGCGTGAACTACCTGGCCCTGGGCCACATTCACAAGTACTACGCGGTGGATGACTGGATTTTTAACCCGGGTTCTATCGAGGCTAACAATATTGAAGAGACCCAGTTTAAACGGGGCGTACTGCTGGTGGAGATTGAAGCGGGGCAGGTACAGGCGACGCTGAAAACCGATTACCAGCAGCGGTCAGCAAAGCGGCTCCAGCTGACGGTGCGGCCCCAGTCAGATATTGAAGCCGTACATGAAGGTGCGATCGCAACCCTTCAAGCTGCCATCGACAGTGGCAAAATCAGACCTGACGATCGCCCCATTGTCGAACTTCGCATCGATGGCCAGGTGGGTTTTGATCGGCTAGAACTAGACACCCGCGAGCTGCAAAGGCAGCTCCAAACCCTTAGCAACGCGCTGATATTTCTCCTTAAATACGATGTGGATGAAGCGGCCTACGCCTCTCCTCAATCCAACGCAGCCAGCCGGTTAGAAATCGAGCAAGAGATTTTCACGGATTTGCTAGCGGCCAATAACGTCTACAAGAAAGAGGCAGAAACGCTTGCCCATGGATTGATTGACCTAAAGGAACGGCAGCTATCCGGGGAGAGTGATGAAGAACTATATGAGCTGATGGAACAGCTGACAGCCCATAAATAAGCGGGTATATGCAGTCGCAAGGATTGGCAAACTCTTTTGACTGTGTCGAGGGCTCCAGCGTTAGGGATTTCCGTGCCAGGAACGGCTCCTTGCAACGCGACGAAGGCAAGGTGACACATTCCATACAAATTTGCCTACCCTAGTGTCTACACTGTCTACCGCTGTGCGTCGCCCAACTTTCAGGATGCGTCGCCCAGAAACTGTATGGCTCTAACCTTTGACCCGGACCGACTGCTGAGGGCTGGGGTGCATGCCCTCAAGCAACGTCAGTACCGTCGTGCACTGGCAACATTTGAACAGCTGCAGCAGCCTGGCGTCCCGAAAGCGATTCAGCTCAAGGCACAGATGGGACAGGTCCGCGTCTTGCGGGCGCAGGGTAAAGATGCAGCGGTTGTAGAGATTTGTGAAAGCCTGGCAAAAAGTGGGAGTCGTCATGTTCAAGCCTGGGCTGAAGAACAGCTCGACAGTCTGCAACGGCAACCCGTAAAACAGACTGATCAAAGCGGGTTTCAGCCAGTCGTTCAGGGACCTGCTCAACCTGGGCCAGCTCACAGTGGATTTCAGGCCCTAGAACCTCCCAACGATCAGAGTGGCTTTCAACCGATTGATCAGAGCGGATTTCAGGCTTTTGAGCCTGAGCCGTCTAAAGTTGCTGTCCCCCGGTCTGTCGAGTCTCAGCGCGTGGCATCCTCGCCTAGGGCCCCTCAAACGTCTCCCTCAAGCTCCCCCAAAAATTCCCATGGGCAGGGACCGTCCCTATTTCAATACGACGCGCTTAATCAACCGCCCGGCACCTCATCTCCGTCGGCTGTGACGGGGGCGGAGCCAGTGTCAGCCGTGCCCCAGGCAGAGCCGCCATCGCCCCAGCCTGAGACGCCGCCTAATATGAATGCAGCAGCCCCGGAAACCGCGACCGTTGAAGCATCTCGCTTGGGATGGCAGCCTGATACGCGTCTCAAAACCGGGCGCTCCCTCGGTCAGGTCAAGCATTGGCGACTCTGGTTTGCGCAGGTGGGCTGTACGGTTTTGGCGTTTGGTACATTACGGTATTTGTTGCACAGCAGCATGGGGCTAGTCAGCGGCTACCTGAGTATGCTGGATCGGATTTTGCCGCTGTCGATGCGGCCTGGGCGCTGGCTTTACTTGGATTACACTTGGCAGCTGTTGGCGGTGTTGGTGGTGTTGGGGCTTGCAGCGCCGTGGTTCTGGGACGGGTGGCTGCGCTGGCAATACCAGGTCAAGTCTTACTCCACCCGTGAACTGGGTCAGCACAGTCCCGAGGCTGTACAGCTCTTGCGTAAGGTTTGTTTAAATCGTCGTTGGGAATTTCCGACCTTGCGGTTGCTGCCGACATCAGTCCCGGTGATCTTTTCCTATGGTTGGTTACCGCGCTATGGGCGGTTGGTGGTGAGCCAAGGACTGTTAGACCAGCTAGAAGCGGACGAAATTGCTGCACTGTATGCCTATGAGCTCAATCATTGGCGGGGGCCAGATTGGCCACTGCTATCATTAGTGGGATTGCTGCTTCAGGTGATCCATGGGCTCCATCGCGCGCTGGCGCGCTGGGGCAATCGGCAAAAGCGTCTTGTGACGGTAGCCGCTGGAACGCTATCAACCCTCTGTTACGGTGTATTTTGGCTGTTGCACAAGACGGTATGCTGGGTTGCCAGGGTGCGGACCTACTATCGAGATCGGGCTGCAGTTCAGCTGACAGGACATCCCAATGGGCTCATTCGCGCGCTCGGTAAGCTGTCCTTTGCGCTGTCAGAATCAATTGCTCTACAGGGATATACCCCGCCATTAATCGAGCGTTTATCGCCGTTGTTGCCCGTGGGGGCTACGAGTACCCTGCCGCTGTACGGCGAGCGTCAACATCAACCTTTGCCTCGTTTACTGCAGTGGGATGCCCTGAATCCTTGGCGATCTTGGTTGTCTGTGAACCAGCCGCAGCCGCCCTTGGGTGATCGACTACAGCTATTGACGGCCTATGCTCGCCATTGGCGGCTAACGCCGACGCTGGATTTTTCGGTGCTATCCCTTTCCCAGCGCCGGGCCAATCGCCTCACCGGTGAAGAATGGCGGCGACTGATGTTCCAGGCCGGGCCGTGGTCTGGTCTGGCCATCGGTGGACTGGTAGGGGCTGTACTGTGGGTCGTGGGTGCGATCGCAACCAGGGCCGAAATTACCTTTCTCGACTGGCTCAATCAGGATTGGACGGTTCTTAAAAGTGCAGCTTTACTTGGGTTGGGCGTTGGTATTGTGCTGCGGATAAATGCTTTTTTCCCGGATTTGTCCCCTCAGCTAACCGATTCGGCAGAGGAATATGCCCATTGGTTAATGGCCCCAGATTTACTCCCGAGTGATAGTCTGCCGGTACAGCTTTCCGGGCAGTTGGTGGGACCGCCTGGCATCGCGAACTGGTTGGGGCAGGACCTCTGGCTGAAGACCGAGCGAGGTCTCGTCAAGCTACATCTTTTCTCTGTTTTGGGCCCCATTGGGAACTGCCTTAAGCCCGGTGCTAAACCCCATCAATATCTGGGGCAGACAGTGAGCGTGAAGGGCTGGTTTCGTCGTGGACACCAGGTGTGGATCGACGTGCAGCAACTGAAGGGGCCTGGTTGGACTCTAACGGGCAATCACCCCGTGTGGTCGCTCGTGCTGTGTGTGATGGCTACCCTCAGTGGGCTGTGGATTTTGGTTCGGGGTTAGGTCTAGCCGTTGCCATAAGGGCTTTTGTGGTGGTTTGTGCACGACGGCGGGCCACCTGGAGCCAAGTGGCGAGAGCTATATCTCACCGGCGAGTCGGCTGAAAGATTGCAATCATCGCGTTACAAATGTTAACTTTTGTAATAGGACTCCGTTTGTCTGGGATGCATGGGCACCTCAAGTGTTACTGCACAGGCAAGGGTTCTCCTACTCTCAACACAGCAATTGACCAGCCCAATTGGGCTGGTCTTTTTCTAGCAGCCGTTGTGCCTTGGGCGTTGCAGTGTCCGTAAGGGCTTTACGATATATTGTCAGAGTTAACGAAAAATCTACCCTTTTAGCTGGTCCGGCCTCGGCTGCCGTGATACCTTAAGGGAGGTGAATTCCATAACCGTAGTTTTTGATACACGGGCTCTATTTAAGGTGCTCTGGTCAGAAATCGGTGGATTGGCTGGCTGTTTCATGTCTGTTGTCGTTCACTTCAGAGCGGTTAACGATATTGAGCGGCATGAGCCGATTGGAGAAGTACAGTCTGGCTGTTCTCTTCGTTGTGGTGCCTGAAAACGACAGGCTCAGGTAGGTGTCAGTGG
>JBCBOC010000145.1:0-7598 GCA_039821475.1 Cyanobacteria bacterium J06632_22
ACCCGCCCAGCACAGCCCCCCACCCGACCTAATCACAGCGTCCTCTGGCTGAGTACACAACGCCCCCGTGACTTAGCGGCCTACAGTCACTTCATTGGGTTTGCAGCCTTAACTGCGGCCCACAGCAGCGCCGCACCGACTGATGCAGATCTGACGATCACACGAGGAGACGACCTGATGCGCCAACTCCAGCACCCCTTAGCCGCCTCCTCAAAGAAGTCATAACGACTACACATTTACACCAGGAAAGCGCTAGACTGAATTCCCCTTACTGTCACTGCGTTCTATCCTATGGCTCATCTTAAAGATCGTCGTTCCCAGAACGTACCTGGCGACCTGTACGTCGACAACAGCTGTATAGACTGCGATACCTGCCGCTGGATGGCGCCTCATATTTTTAACCGCCAAGGGGGCCTATCGGCGGTTCACCACCAGCCCCAAACTCCTGCAGAGCGCCAGGCTGGACTCCAAGCCCTGCTGTCTTGCCCGACCGCATCCATTGGCACCGTCGAGCCCCCCAAAGATATCCGGCAGGTCCAAGCAACACTCCCTACAGCGGTAACCCAGGGCGTCTATCACTGTGGCTATCATTCCGACAAATCCTTCGGTGCAGCGAGTTATCTCATTCAACGGAATAACGGCAACATCCTGGTCGACTCCCCTCGATTTACACCACCGTTGGTCCAACAACTCGAAGCCCTAGGCGGTGTTAAATTTCTCTATTTAACCCATCGAGACGATGTCGCCGACCACCAACAGTTCCACGATCATTTTGGCTGTGAGAGAATCCTGCATTCAGAAGACGTCAGCAACGCAACCCAAACCGTAGAACACCAGCTAACCGGCAATACAGTCGTTTCCTTTGCCGAGGATGTCCTCATTATCCCCGTGCCAGGCCACACTCGCGGTCATACCGTGCTGCTATACGATCACATTCTATTCTCTGGCGATCACCTGGCTTGGTCAGAGCCGTTACAGCATTTATTTGCCTTCCGACGTGCCTGCTGGTACTCCTGGGAAGAACAAATTAAATCCATGGAGCAGCTCGCCCAGTACTCGTTTGAATGGGTACTTCCCGGGCATGGTCACCGTTACCATGCCAGCCAAACAACCATGGCCCAAAAGATGCAGCAGTGCCTCCGCTGGATGAAACAAGCTTGAACAGCCGTGTTCACCAGGGCCCAAAAGGAAGAACCGCACACAGTCTAGCTGTGGCGGTTCCGATGTTTACTGTGGCTGCACCGACAGGGTAACCACAGCGCTAAAGTTAGACCAGGTTTATGCCTCAGCCGATTGCCGACGACGACGGGTTAGCATCGTCCCACCAGCGGCCAATAAACCCAGTAGCAGAGACGGCTCGGGCACATCGGTCGGAGCGACAGAACCCATCAGCTTCCAATCCGGGCCGTTGTAGGCCCGCCCTTTGCTAATGACCCGCACACCCGCGATGGGGCCAGCCACATCAAACTCGCTGAAGTTAATCCCGATGGAGCCTACTTTTTGGGCACCGCCAATCTCTTTGGTATTAATGCTGTAGCCCGCATCACCCCATTCCCTGGAGTTCGCCAACTCAATCAATTTGCCAATCGCATTGCCACTTTCGTCAATGGCCTGAATATCCATGCGGCTATTCTTGCCGCGCTCCCATAGAAAGATGTTATCGACAGCCTGTGAAAAAAACAGATCAATCTCGGCCGATCCTCTATCTTCAGTATCGATAATATTGTTGAGATTATTGTTATTGAGAACATTGACAATGTCCTCAGGGGCAGCATCTTCCACCTGAACGCCTGTGGTCGCTAAGTCGCCAATGTCTGAACTCGCTGCGCCAGAGTTACCCCCGACATACGCATCGTTATACTTAATGCGAGCGCTGGTGACCATCGTAAAGTCTGACAGGACGGTACCGTCCTCTAAAGTCACCGAATCTAGCAGAATGTCACCCTTAGCCTGATCGCTACCGGTCAGTGCTGCCGTGTAGTTGGTCTCAAATGTGAAGGCCTGAGACGGGGCTTGTATGGAAACTAACCAGCCCCCTAAAGCAATGCTGAGATAAGCCGTTGCCCTCTTAAGTTTCATAAACGCGTTCCTGTGCTGTTTGCGAATCATCATGCAGTGGTGATCTATGACACACCCACCACCTCAGCATGCAAAATCTATTCCTGAACAGAAACGGGGTTTTCCACAGGTTCTCCCAAGTTATTCAAAAGTTTGGAAACTGTCAGCTTGCCCGAGAGTTTACAGAGTATTGTGGCGACAACAGCCCTAACCGCTGACGTTATCCTGCGGCAAACCCTGAGTTTCAAGCCGCCAGTCTCATCAGCCACCACGTCCTTTCCGAGGAGACACGGAACATCACAGGACGCCCGCTGGCAGATCACGCTTAATTCGCGCGGTGATACGCCAAACCGCTGACGATAATTTACGGAACGTCTTGCCTCATGGATGGAGAACTTTACTTCGCCTCCATCCAATTAGCCCCTGCGCTAGCTTCAACCTTCAGCGGAATCGACAGCGTTACCGCCTGCTCCATGGTTTTGACAATCAACGGTTCTAGCGTCTCCCATTCCTCTATCGGCATCTCAAAGACAAGTTCATCGTGCACCTGCAGCAGCAGCCGCGCTTCATAGGCTTTTAGCACGTCATGGAGCTGAATCATGGCAATTTTGATAATGTCAGCGCTAGAGCCCTGAATAGGCGCATTGGCCGCCGCCCTGAGCAGTCCTGCATCATAGCCACCACGCCGCAGCTTGCTCAGGTCAATGTCGTTAGGATCTTTGCCCTTGAGCCGTCGCAAACTCTCGCTATCAAAATTGAAATATCGCCGCCGCCCCTGAATCGTCTCGACATAGCCCTGGGCAATGGCGGCCCGCTCCATTTGCTGCAAATACTCAAACACGTTTGAGTACCGGTCATTAAAGCGATCAATGAAGGTCTTTGCCTCGGTCCGGCTTACCCCTGCCTCGCGGGCAAACCGTTGCGCGCCCATGCCGTAGATCACCCCAAAATTAATAATCTTGCCAAGCCGCCGCTCGTCGCTTGAAATCTCGTCTTTATCCAGCAGGAGTTGGGCAGTCAGGCTGTGGACATCCTGACCCGTTTGGTAGGCTTCCAACAGGACGGGTTCCTGGCTCAGGTGGGTAAGAATGCGGAGCTCGATCTGGGAGTAGTCTGCAGCCACCAACTGCCAACCGGCCTGGGGAATAAACGCCTGGCGAATCTGGCGACTGAACGCCGTCCTAACCGGAATATTCTGCAGATTAGGATTCGAAGAAGAGAGGCGCCCCGTGGCCGTCACCGCCTGGTTAAAATCCGTATGCACTCGACCGGTATCCGGCAAAATCAGCGTCGGTAGCGCATCGACATAGGTCGACTTGAGCTTTGAGAGCGTCCGATACTCCACCACCGATTCCACGATCGGGTGGTCATCTAAGAGTTTTTCTAACGTATTCGCATCGGTGGAGTAGCCTGTTTTGGTCTTCCGTGACTTGCGCTTATCCAGTCCTAATTTCTCAAAGAAAATCTCACTGAGCTGTTTAGGCGATCCCAAGTTAAAGGTTTCTCCAGCGGCCTCGTAGGCCAGTTTTTCGATCAGGTCCAGGTCGGCCTCTAGCTGCTGGGAAAACTGTTTTAGGTAATCGACATCAATGCGAATACCGCAGTGCTCCATCTCTGCGAGCACCGGCTCTAGGGGCAGTTCTATATCGACATAAAGCTGCCATAGCGCTGGCACTGCCACCAGTTCAGCCTTGAGCAGGGGCACCAGGCGATAGGTCGTATGCACGTCCATGCCGCAATACTGCGCGACAGCGTCAATGTCGAGATCGGCGATGGTCTT
Organism: Cyanobacteria bacterium J06632_22; assembly: GCA_039821475.1. GTDB lineage: Bacteria > Cyanobacteriota > Cyanobacteriia > Phormidesmidales > Phormidesmidaceae > CAWUKV01. The sequence goes on from JBCBOC010000145.1 coordinate 3,839, forward strand.
GCCCCGGGGCACCAAATCCTTATAACTCTGGGCACTCAGCTGGAGGTAGCGAAAGCTCAGATCGCTAAGATTGTGACTCCCCTCCGGATTGAGAACGTAGCTGGCCAGCATCGGGTCGAACACCACCCCGGCCACGTTTACCCCCTGGCAACGCAGCACTAAGCGGTCGTACTTGGCGTTCTGCATGACCTTAGGATAATCGGCGCTTTCCAGTACAGGACGCAACGCATCTAGCACGGTATCTTTGGCTAGCTGCGTCCCGCTGACATGTCCCATGGGAATGTAGGCCAGCTCATCCCGCTGCTCTCCCCAACAACAGCCAATACCCACCAGCTCAGCTCGGTATGGCTCTAGCGAGGTTGTCTCCGTATCCCAGGCCACAGGCGATTCTGTATCGGTCATCTTCTGCAGCTGAACCACTAAGTCTTGAAGTTGCTTTTCGGTGGTAATCATCACCGGTGAAAGCGTAATCGCTTCCGGTGCGTTTTCTCGGGCTGCGTCAGTTTCTTCAGCAGTGAAGAAGGCTAGATCTGGATCTTCCGATGGCGCACTGTTAGACTTTTTCTCGGGCTGGTTGGCCTCGCCACCAAAGGCCACCTGCAGGCGGTCCAGGCGATTAACAAACTGTTGAAACTCGAATTCTTTGAGTTTAGGAACAACAATATCTGGGTCAAAGCCTTCGAGCTTACAAGTCGAGAGGTCAATGTCAATGGGGACATCGGTCACAATCTGGGCCAAGAACTGGGATTTTTTCGCCGCCTCTTCACCCGTTTCAAGTTTCTTCTTGACTGCCCCCTTCATTTGGTCCAAGGCAGCATAGATACCGTCTAGGGTGCCATATTCGCTGAGTAGCTTGATCGCGGTCTTTTTGCCAATACCTCTAACCCCAGGAATGTTGTCAGACGTATCGCCACAGAGCGCCTTGTAATCGACCACTTGAGCCGGGGTGACCCCCAACTTTTCTTCGACCTCAGCAATGCCAAAGGCATCAGCCCCAGTACGACGGGAAAACGGACTACCCAGATAGAGAACTTTGATCCACTCTTGGTCATCCACCAGCTGAAACAGGTCCTGGTCGCCGCTCAGAATTCGCACACAGTAGCCCCCCGCCTTAGCCTGGTTCGCCAGCGTCCCAATAATGTCGTCTGCTTCGTACCCTGGGGCGGTTAATACAGGCACGTTGAAGGTTCTGAGCAACCCTTGCAGATTTTCGACATCTTCCTTGAAAGCCTCTGGCTGTTCTTCGCGCCCGGCCTTGTAGGTCTCGTCTGCCTCGTGACGAAAGGTGGGTTGGGCCATATCAAAAGCCACCGCAGCACAGGCAGGCCGCTCAAAGTACATGATATCGGTGATGGTTTTGAGAAACCCATAACACACACTGGTCGGAATCCCCGTCGAGGTACGCAGCCCGCCTTCGGCATCTCGGGCATGGGCATAGTAAGACCGGAAAGCCAGGGAGTGGCCGTCAATAATCAACAGGGTGGGACGCTCAGGTGGGCAGCTCAAGTGGAAACGCCGATAAAGAACCCTACAATTATGGGGCAGATTTTCAACCCGAGATCTTGAGTTTCGTAAGCGCCAGGTTGCACCACAGTCCACCCTTCAAATAGAGCAGCTATAGTTGGGGTATTGGGAGAATTAGGACTGCTGACATGATGACGAAAGCCTGCCTGCTTGCGAGACCGAACCGGCTGAAGCGATGGAGCGTCGCTGCACTGCTGGTTCTCGGCGCAGCACTACCGGTTAGCGCACAGCAGGTTTATAGCATTCGTACCCCTGCCCCCTACAACGCCTGCAATGTTCGCAGCGGGCCCAGCACGGCCAACGTTGTTGTGGGCACCTTCAATGACGGCCAGTTAGTCACACTGTTGGGGGAACGCAGCGGCGGCTGGTACCGCGTACAGGTGGGCAATACCATCGGCTGGATGGCACGGCAGTGTCTAGGACTGTAGGGTTTCGCTGTAGCGTGAAAACGGTGGGCGCCTGGGGCAATCGGAGAATTCACTGGTCGGGTAATTACACTGGGCCTAGATGGGTTTACGCTACCGGTAAGCCAGGAAAGTGATGTGACCGCACGGATGGGTGTTACTGATGGGGGTTGTAGACGGGCAGCCTACAGCTGTGGCCTAGCTCTGGTTTAAGCTGAGCGGTCACCTCTGGACATCATGTCGCGTGCAGGGGCACTTGCTATGGCAACGAATCCAACTTCCACCGATGCGACCCTGGCCAAAATGCTGCGGTTTATTGACGCTTATGAGCAGCAACAGCCCGACCGCCACACCATCGATACGGCGCGATCGCTGCGGGCTTACACACGCTCAGCTTACGCCAATCGGTTTTGGGAGTTGGTAGCAGGCGATCACCCTGAGTTTGTGGCCGGGGAACTGGACGCCACAGCCTGTATTAGCGGCCAGTCCTTGGATTTTGCCCACTTTATTGCATCGTTGTCGGATCAGGCCTGGGGCGGTAACCTGGCCTCTGCTGTCAGCGATAGCCTGCTATGGCTGGCATCAAAGGCGATCAGCGGACGTGGGTTCGATAGCCGTGAGTATACTGCCGCCATCGGCGATACGGCCCAACCCATCGAAATTTACTTAGATCAGCATGGCAGTGATGATTATCAGCCGGCCGCACTGGCAGAGCTACTGACTCGCTTTGCTTCCGATGCAGACTATGCCGCAGACCTGTTGGCCTATCAGGTGGGACGACACTTGGCCAAATCGCCCTACATGGCACTGTCAGAAGCGATTCTCGCCGCCAATGCCATACCCTACAGCGAGATTGTCCGAGGCTATCTCACCCAAGCGTTTGGGGCCACCTTTACCCAGGGTCAAATCAGCAATCGCCCGGTCGTGACGACCCGCATCTATCAGCGCATCCGGGCCTATTTGCTCATTAAGCGAGACGCCCTGCGGACTAGCCTGCTCAACCGCACCTACTGGAAACAAGTGCGCCCGGCGCTGATGCAGCAGGCCACAGAACACTTTCTCGTTTATTTAGATGCTCACCTGGCCAATTGACTCGGAACCTAGAACCGGAGAGGGATTCTAAGCGCTTCTACTCCCGTGGAGCCAGTAAAGGGTGGCCGGTTCGTTGCCCAGCCGGGTCAGGTCTTCCCTGCGATCGCACCGATAGGCGGCCTTAATCCGTTCATAGGTTGCCGTCGCCAGCTGAATTTTGCCCGGCTGGCCGAGCCGAGCCAGCTCACCCGCCCGAGTCACAGTATTGCCCCACACATCGTAGCTCAGCTTCTTTTTGCCAATCACTCCCGCCACCACAGCACCGGTCGTGATGCCAATTTTGAGGCCTAACCGCTGGGTCCCCACCAGCTGGTAATCGGCCATGGCTCGCTGCATTTCCAGCGCAAAGTGGGCCATGGTCAGGGCTGGCTTGGCATGGGGTGTCGGCGCACCGCAAATGGCGAGGTAACGGCTGCCCAGCGTTTTAATGGGTTCCACCGCCAGCCGCTCCGCCAGTCGATTGAAATCGAAGAAAATTTGGTTATGTAGGGCCAAAAAATCCACGGGAGTCAGATTTTGGGCTAGCGGCCCTAGCCCCACCACATCGGCCAATAGCACGGTCACCGGGTCAAACCGATGGGCAAAGTCAGTTTCGGGCCGCTTGCCAAACTGTTGGGCCACGGCCCTGGGAAAGAGCGTCATCAGCAGCCGTTTGGCTCGCCGTCGCCCCCGTCGCCAACCCGCTTCGGCCTCCTTTCGAGCCGAAATATCCTGTACAGCCCCTTCGTAGTACAGCAAAT
>JBCBOC010000506.1:0-3740 GCA_039821475.1 Cyanobacteria bacterium J06632_22
CAGCCGGCGACCTGCCCTGATCTCGCAGCATCACCTCGCGAATCAGCCGGGCCACGGCCCGCTGTACAACGCCGCTGACCACCCGCTGACCCAGGTAACGGGTTTCAGGCTTGCTTAACAGCCGAGGCAGTAACTGCACCACCGTAGTGGCATCGAATCCAGGGGTGTCTCGCAGGATGCCAAAAATTCTAATCAGATGCTGCCAGTTGTTGGGCGCATTGGGATTGGGCGCAACCTCCGCTTCTACAACGCTTTTCGCTGCAGCAACCGGGTCTTTTAGGGTTTCACGGACGGTCTGCTGAAGCTGGAGCAGTAGGCTGTAGCCAAATTTATCGATTTCTTTAGCCAGCTCGTCGGCCACACGGTTGCGGATATAGGCCCCGCGATCGGAGAAGAGAAAGTCAATCGCCTGGTTTAGGGCCCGATCCAGATCGTACTCATCACTGTTGCGGGCATTTTTCAGTAGGTTTTCTAGACGGTTCCAGCGGAAGCTACCATCTTTGAACAGCAGCTCTTGCAAAGACTCGCGCAGCTCTGGGGCCGGGTCGGTCAGTAGCCGCTTACTCACGTAGGGGTAGGCCTTGCTCAGCACCTTGAAGTCGGGATCCACGGTAATGGCAATGCCGTCCAGGGTCACCAGCGATCGGATAATGAGCGCGTAGTAGGCCGGTACGCGGAAGGGATATTCGTACATCAGGGCGGAAAATTCGTCCGTGATGCTCTTGAGGTTGAGGTCTGCCACCGAGGCCCCTAGAGCATTGTTAAACACCGCTGCCAGGGCGGGGATGATCGGCGATAGGTCGGTATCGGGGGTGAGGAATTCTAGCTTGATATAGTCTTGGGCTAGGCCCTCAAAGTCGCGATTGACCATGTGGACAATGGCTTCGATCAGGCCGTAGCGCTGGTAAGGCTCCACCTGGCACATCATGCCAAAGTCCAGGTAGGCCAGGTTGCCGTCAGCGGTGACCAGCAGGTTGCCGGGGTGGGGGTCGGCGTGGAAGAAGCCATGCTCCAGGAGCTGCCGCAAGGAGCACTGCACGCCAATTTCAATCACGTCGGTGGGATTGATGCCCTGGGCCGCCAGCTCATCTGGCTTGGTCAGCTTCGTGCCTTCAATCCACTCCATCGTCAGCACCCGGCGCCCGGTGTACTCTTCGTAGATATTAGGAACAATAATATTGGGCAGGTAGCCGTACAGCTCGGCAAAACGCTCGGCGTTACGGCCCTCTTGGGTGTAGTCAATTTCTTCAAAGATACGCGCGCCGAACTCATCCATGATGCTGACCAGGTCGCTGCGCACCAGGGAAACGTTGTCGGTAATCCAGGCGGCCATTGCCCGCAGAACGTAAATATCGCGGGTGATTTTTTGGGCGAGGCCGGGACGCTGCACCTTGACGGCGACGGTTTCTCCAGTTTTAAGGTGGCCCTTGTACACCTGACCCAGGGAGGCAGCGGCCACGGGCCGGGGCGACAGGTCGGCGTAAATCTCGTCGGGGTGGGCCCCCAGCTCCTCTTCAATAAAGCGAAAGGCAATGTCGTTGGAGAAGGCGGGCAGCTGGTCCTGCAGCTTGACCATTTCCGCCATGTAAATGGGCGATACCAGGTCGGGTCGGGTGGAGAGGGCCTGGCCAATTTTGATGTAAGCGGGGCCCAGCTTGGTGAGCACTAGGCGAAGCTGCTCGGCGCGGCGGGCTTCATTTTTGGCCTGCTGGCCGGTGATGCGGTCCCAAACCAAGGCCAGGACAAACCCCAGGAAAATCCAAAGCACTTCCACCAGACGTGCCAGAATACTCAGCGGGCGGCGATGGTAGTAGGCTGAGATCGCAGCTGGGTCATATACGACAATATCCTCCAGCCGCTCGGGCACTGCCGGGCGAGCGTTCACAGTAGGCTCACTGGCGGGCACAAAAGACGGAGAAGATACCGAAGTCATAGGCTTAATTAAGATAGCGCGGTCACGAGACGAGTCACGTTAGGATAAAGCGGCCTCAGCAGGGTAAAGCGGCCTCAGCCGTCCTCGCATCTGCAGCTCTGTCTGTAAACTATTGTAACAACTGCCCCCTACGATTTACTGCGAACCGTCGGAATCTAGCTTTAGTTACGAGAAAATCGATTGACTAAGCCATGATGGACAATACGCATGTTCGCTGACATCTCCCCAAAGGCTATGCTCGTCTCCCTCAAGATAGAGAACTTTGCCCTCATTGATCAGTTAGAGCTTTCCCTACAGTCTGGGCTCAACGTGTTAACGGGCGAAACCGGAGCCGGTAAATCCATCATTCTTGATGCCATTGATGCGGTTCTGGGGGGTAAGACCAGCGGTCGGTCGGTCCGCACCGGGGCCAGCAAAGGCCTGATTGAAGCCACCTTCAAGCTACTGCCTTCCGTCAAAGACTGGCTTACTGAACATAATATTCCCGCGGAGTCGGGCGAACTCATCTGCACCCGCGAGCTGACCACCACCCGTGGGGCCGTCCGCAGTCGCTCTAAGCTCAACGGCGTTTCCGTAAAAAAGCCTCAGATGGAGGCCCTACGCCAGCACCTCGTGGAGATGACGGCCCAGGGGCAGACGGTGCTGCTGGGTTCCCTGGACATGCAGCGTAACTGGCTCGATGGGTTCGGAGAACCGACCCTAATGCAGCAGCGCAGCAAAGTCGAAAAGGCCTACGCCGCTGCCACCGAGGCAAAGCAGGCCCTAGACCGCCGCCGTCGTGCCGAGCAGCAGCGCCTGCAGCAGCTTGACCTATTCGAATATCAGGCCCGAGAACTCAGCGCCGCTCGCCTCGAAGACCCCAACGAACTGGAAAATCTAAAACAGGAGCATCAGCGCCTCAGCCACAGCGTCGAGCTGCAAAAGCAAAGCTATGACGTCTTCCAAATCCTCTACGAAAGTGACGGCTCCTTTGCCGCCTGTTCCGAGATGCTGGGTAAGGCCGAAGGCATCTTGACGGATATGAACCGCTATGACGAGACGGTAGAGCCGATTCTCGATATGGTCAGCGATGCCCTGGCCCAAATCGAAGAGGCTGGCCGCATGGTCAACACCTATGGCGAGGGGCTCGAAACCGACCCGGAGCGGCTGGCAGAAGTGGAACAGCGTCTGAGTACCCTCAAGCAGCTCTGCCGCAAGTATGGCCACGACCTACCAGCGTTAATTGAGTACTACGAAGAGATCCAAGCGGCGTTGGATGTGCTCAATGGCGATGGCCAATCCATTGAAGATTTGGAGGCCGCCCATACCCAGGCCCAGGAAAAGCTGGATACCGCCTGCACCAAGCTGACCAAGCTCCGTAAGAAAGCTGCTGCCCAGCTAGAATCTGACCTAGTGGCCGAACTCAAGCCCCTAGCCATGGAGCGGGTCAAGTTTAAGGTGGGCCTAGAGGCGCAGCCCCCCACCGCCGCAGGCGCAGACCGGGTACAGTTTTTGTTTAGCCCCAACCCTGGCGAACCGCTCCAGCCCCTGGCAGATGTGGCTTCTGGTGGTGAAATGAGTCGCTTTTTGCTGGCGTTCAAAGCCTGCCTGTCGAAGGTGGACCCCATCAGCACCATGGTGTTTGACGAAATTGATGTGGGCGTATCGGGCCGGGTAGCGCAGGCGATCGCCGAAAAGCTGTACCACTTAGGCCGCGAACATCAGGTGCTATGCGTGACCCACCAGCCTCTGGTCGCGGCCATGGCCGACGCTCACTATCACGTGGGCAAACACGTCGTCAGGACAGCAGCAGCCAAAACGGCAAAAG
>JBCBOC010000076.1:0-9751 GCA_039821475.1 Cyanobacteria bacterium J06632_22
AACCCAATTGTTATCCTGGCGATAGACCACTGGGCTCCCGTCTTGATTTTTTGAATGCAGAGAATAACCTGAGCCCAGTGGCATCAACCCATCCACTGGGCTCCCGTCTTGATTTTTTGAATGCAGAGAATGGCCTGAGCACAGTGACATCAACCCGACCGTTAAGGAGTCTCTTGGGATGGCCCTGAACGTTAAAACCTTCACCCGCTGGAAGCACGAGGGACGGTCTTTAGCGGTCCTCACGGCTTGGGATTATCTCTCGGCACAGCTGGTTGATGCGGCTGGTGCCGACATTGTTTTGGTGGGAGACTCCCTGGCCATGCCCGTGCTGGGCTATGACACCACTATCCCCCTCACCCTAGAAGAGATGTTGCACCATGCCCGTGCGGTACGGCGGGGGCTGAAGGAAGCCTTGATGGTGGTCGATCTGCCCTTTGGCAGCTATCAAAGCAGCATTGAACAGGCGCTACAGTCGGCCACTCAGGTGCTGAAAAAAACCGGAGCCCAAGCAGTCAAGCTAGAGGGGGGCTATCCCACCATGGCGGCCACGGTGCAGCGGCTGACCCAAGCAGGCATTCCTGTGATGGGCCATGTGGGCATGACGCCTCAATCAGTCCATCAGTTTGGAGGCTTTCGTAAGCAGGGAAAAACAGCGGACAGCGGACAGCAAATTTTACAGGAGGCTACGGCACTAGAGCAGGCTGGAGCATTCTCTATTGTGCTTGAGCATATACCGGCAGACCTGGCTAAGGAGATCTCAAACACGCTACGGATTCCCACCATTGGCATTGGCGCTGGTCCTGACTGTGACGGGCAGGTGCTGGTGACTTCAGACCTTTGGGGCCTATCGGAATGGCAGCCCCCCTTTGCCAAGCCCTATGTGAATTTGCGATCGCAAGCCATTGCCGCCGCCGAAACCTTTTGTCAAACCGTACGCGATCAACCTGCCACAGAAGATTAATCCCAAAACCGGTTAGGGCCTTAGCGCAACCGTAAAATTCCGTCCCGAAGGATGAACTTTTGCCGGAGCGATCGCGGACCCGTCAGTCGATCCCATCAAATACCGCTAAGCTGTCTAGGTGACTTAGTCACATTTTGTAAAGTTAAACCTCTTATACCGAGACACTCAATGATTGCAACGCCCACAAAGTTGAAATACGACATTAAGGATGCCAGTCTGGCACCCTTGGGCAAGCAGCGAATTGACTGGGCCGGCCGCGAAATGCCCGTGCTCAAGCAAATTCGAGATCGCTTTGCCGCGGAAAAGCCTCTGGAAGGTATTCGTATTGCTGCCTGCTGCCACGTGACGACCGAGACTGCAAATCTTGCGATCGCACTTAAGGCAGGTGGTGCCGATGCCATCCTGATTGCCAGCAACCCCTTGTCCACCCAGGACGATACCGCCGCTAGTCTTGTCGTGGACTACGGCATCCCCGTCTATGCCATTAAGGGCGAAGACAACGACACTTACCATCGTCACGTGCAAACAGCACTGGACCACCGCCCCAACATCATCATTGATGACGGCAGCGACGTCGTCGCCACCATGATTAAGGAGCGTCAGGACCAGCTGTCTGACCTGATCGGTTCGACAGAAGAAACCACAACCGGCATCGTACGCCTGCGGGCGATGTTCAACGACGGGGTACTGACCTTCCCCGCCATGAATGTGAACGATGCCCAAACCAAGCACTTCTTTGACAACCGCTACGGCACTGGCCAGTCCACCCTGGACGGTGTCATCCGCGCCACGAACGTGCTGATTGCCGGTAAGACCGTTGTGGTCATTGGCTACGGCTGGTGTGCCAAAGGTGTTGCCATGCGTGCCCGTGGCTTGGGTGCTAGCGTGATCGTTACCGAAATTGACCCCGTTAAGGCCATCGAAGCGGCCATGGATGGTTTCCGCGTCATGCCCATGGCTGAAGCAGCGCCCCTGGGCGATCTGTTCATCACCGTGACCGGTAACAAGCATGTCATCCGCGGTGAGCACTTCGACAGCATGAAGGACGGTGCCATGGTGTGCAACTCCGGCCACTTCGACATCGAGATTGATCTGGTGGCTCTGAAGGAGCGCGCCAGCGAGGTTAAGACGGTACGTCCCTTTACCGAAGAGTACAAGCTGAAGAACGGCAAGTCGGTCGTGGTACTGGGCGAAGGTCGTCTGATTAACCTGGCGGCAGCCGAAGGGCACCCCAGTGCGGTCATGGACATGAGCTTTGCCAACCAGGCCCTAGCTGCCGAGTATCTGGTGAAGAACAAAGGCTCCCTAGAGCCCGGTCTGCACTCCATCCCCGATGAAGTCGACCAAGAAATCGCGGCGCTCAAGCTCAAGGCCATGGGCATCGAGATTGACGAACTGACGGCTGACCAGAAGGTTTACATGAACTCCTGGACCGTTGGAACCTAAGTCGCTGACTGCGGTCAACTCTTCTGATTAGGGTAGCGAGGGGTTGAAGGAGTGAGAGCGTGCCGGGGGGGCCTGGACAAGGCCCTCTCCTGTTACCATCACGGCTTCTCCCCTCGCGCTCAGCTTTACAGAAGAACGTTATATAGCAACCTTTATGGCTAAGCTCTCTAGTGAATTGCAGCGCTATTTTTTGGATGCGGCGCCGGATGCAGCCCCAACCGAGACTGGGCAACCTGTTGCAGATGCTGCCAGTCCTGGTTCAGAAACGAGCGATGTCACGCTCGACGAACTGCTGTCTATTGCCGGTGAGCGCACCTTCGGCTTTTTATTTGTGATGCTGTCGCTGCCGTCAGCGCTACCGATTCCAGCGCCGGGCTACTCGATTCCCTTTGGGATTGTGATGGGGTTGCTGGCCTGGCAACTGATCAAAGGGGCCAAGCAGCCCTGGCTGCCCGTGGGCTGGCGCAAAAAGGGATTTGACCGCCAAAAGGTGCGCGGTTTTATTAAAGCTGGGCTGCCCTGGCTGCGGCGCATTGAAGCGATTTCTCGGCCGCGACTAACGGCAATTTGCACGAGCTTGCCGGGGCGGCTCGCCATCGGGATTGCCATTGCCCTCATGTCCCTATGCATGATGATTCCAATTCCGGGCACCAATACGCTGCCTGCTATTGGCATTTTTGTCACCGGGTTTGGCCTACTGGACGACGATGGCGCCATCAGCCTTGCAGGCATGACCATCTGCGCTCTCGCCCTGGGACTCGTCCTGTCAATCTTCTTCCTCGGCGCAGAGGCGGTGAACCGCGGCAAAGATGCGATCAAAGACGCGATTTTTTAGCCCGGCGATACGCCCTCAGGTCACGCCATCAGCTCAGGAAATTCATAGACCACAACACCGGATTTGGGATCGTTCGTCACTTCGGCGTAGCCAGACTTCACCATCTGCTTGAGCTGCTGCTCGACCGCTTCAAAGCTTTCATCGGTTTCTAGGACGGCTCGCGTGACTGAGAGTCGGCCGCCGTGGGCCTGGGCCAGCTTGAGCAGGCGCTTTTGTAAGGATTCTTTGGGTGGCGGCGGGGTCGTCACGAGTGCTGGGGTGTCAAATTGGGTCACTGTGCCGCCATAAATTTTTCGGGTTCGTGTTTCTGCCATTCCCGGAATTAACACGAGGTCAATGAACTGACCGATACCAAACAGACCCAGCGTACAAAACCAGACCAGACCAGAGACAACTTTGCCATTGTAGATACGATGAATGCCGTTAAAGCCCAACAGACATAGAAGCCATAGCAAATAGCTATTGGCTTTGCGATCGCGCAACTGCGCCCGATAGATCGTCACAGAATCGGAGGGAGTCATCGGCCTGAAGTCTGAGGAATTCTTCTATAGCCTACAAACTGAATATAAAATTGTCCGCTCGATTGGGGCAGTTGTTTACAGGAAATTGAGACAGGCCAGCCTCCCAGTGGGGTTAACCGCCCATCAGACTGGCCGCAAAGGGCCACGTGGTAATCACAAAGACAATCACGGCCACCACAGCTAGCAGCCCATCGATGAGATTCCCGATAAAAGACCCCACTACGGTGCCCACACTGGCCCGCAGCGCCACCTGTAACCGCGACTGTCCCTCAACCGACGGTCGGGTCAAGTATTCGCCCAAAAAAGCACCGATAAACGGGCCGAACAACACGCCGATGATGGGACCCCCAAAGGGTAGCGCCGGGAGCAGCCCGACAAACCCTAACACCAAGCCAATCAACGCCCCAAACTGTCCCCAGCGGGTCGCGCCAAACTGCTTTGCCCCCCAGTAGGTGGCCAAGAATTCCACCGCCGCGCTCAAAATCAGAATCAAAAACACCAGGGCAATCGACCAGCCAATCCCCGCAAATCCGGTCGCTACAGACCAGACGAGGATGCAAACTAAAATAATGCTGGCGCCAGGCATCCCCGGAATCATTTCGCTGATGGCACTCAGGGCCATCACCACGACTAACACCCAATACAGCGTCATCAGTTCCATAGCAAGGCCTCCTACAGCTGTGGCAATGCCTGACGGGCATAGTCTTGTTCACCTTCTTCCAGCGGTTCCGGAATGCCATTGGGATAGGCGTCAGCAATCAATGCCTCTAGCCGACCAATGCGGTTCTCGGGATTCGGATGGGTGCTCAGAAACTCGGGTGGGCGTCCCCCCACTTCACTTTGAGCCGAGTTTAAAATCGCCATCAGCTCAACGATACCCTTGGGGTTGTAGTTGGCATCGATCATAAAATCAAAGCCCAGGCGGTCACTCTCCAGTTCGTCATCGCGCCCGTAACGCAAGTTCATCATTTGGTTCACGGCCTGGGCCAGGATAGCGGCTTGGCGGCCACCTCCCTGATCGTCACTGGCAGAGATTGCGATCGCATTTACCAAGGCCGCGCCTAACTGCTGACGGGCCAGGTGCTCAGCCCCATGTCGAGCGACCACATGGGCCACTTCATGGCCCAAAACCCCGGCCAACTGAGCCTCAGAATCCAACCGCCCCAGCAGCCCTGTGGTGATAAAAATTTGGCCTCCCGGTAGCGCAAAGGCATTCACCGTCTGGCGGTCATCCAACACATGGAACTCAAAGGGGTAGGGGGTCTGTGAGGCCTCAGATTGCTGAACTACAGCCTGGCCCACCTGATCAACATAGGACTGTAGTGCCGGCGACCGATAGAGCCCGCCAAACTCCGCCAACACCGACTGCTTGCCCTGCTGCCCCATGACAATCTCCTGCTCGGGGGACAGCCCAACCCGCTGTTGTTCACCGGTAATGGGATTTTCAACCGTATTAGTGAAATAGTTCACCAAACCAAACAGTGCAAACAACAGCCCAATCACGAGTCTTAACGCCAGCCGCCCCATATTCTGTGCCCCAAGATCTCAACACCAAACGTTTTCAATGCAATCAACGTAATCAAAATGTCATCAATACACCTAACCTGACCGAGGGAGGATAATCCGCCTCACGGGGGGTATGCCACCCTCTAGGTATGGCCATGTTGAAGCATGGATCACAACGCTTAGAATACATAGCAATAGCACCATCCGTTAGGCCAGGGCAGAAACGCTATTCCGGCTGCAGGCGACTTGCTTTAACCACCCCTTCAACTGCGATTCATGCCCATTCCCGTCTCAATTCGCATGTATTGTATTCCATACGGCTGCCTGCCTATCCGCTGCATACTAGCGTGCACTAACGGGATAGACAGAGAACTCACGGACGACGGATAGGTGGACACAGGGACCATTCCAGCCCATGGACTCACTCTGCATCGACCCAACAGTCTTGCCCATCGACCCCGCCGCCTGTCTGTCTCCCTCTAATTTTGACGCGCCATGAGTGCCCCCGCCCCCTTAAGCGACACAGCCACACTCGGTGAACTTTTACTCGAAGAAGCCCTGGTTAACCTCGAAACCCCGGGTCAGGTGGTTGTAAAACAGCTAGAACAACGACAGCGTTTGCCTGGCGTCGTGGTGGTCGAGCACGGGGAATTAGTGGGCCTGGTCTCCCGGCGTCAGCTCTATCAGGGGCTGAGTCAACCCTATGCCCTAGAAATTTTTTTACGGCGGCCCATTCGCGTTTTCCTAGACTTAACGCCCAACTGCTATCAGCCGCTTGTGGTGGATTACCGGGACTCCGTGTCGGCGGGCGTTCATCAGGCCCTGGCGCGACCGGCTCAGGTCCTCTTCGAGCCGCTGATCATCCGGCTAGCCCACCCTCGACTGCCGTGCTTACAAAGCTACTTTCTGCTAGATTTTCATACTCTCATGCTGGCGCACGCCCAGATTTCTGCCGCGGTCAACCGGAAAATGAAGTTGCAGCAGCAACAACTCCAACAGGAACAAGCCACAGTCCAGCGCTATACCACCCAACTGGAATCTCAACAGCAGCTGATCCAGGCCCGCAACCGTCAGCTCGAGCAACAGCAGCAGCGCATGGCCACCCAGGCCCAAGCGATCCACACCCTCAATCAGCACTTCATGCAAATTGGAACGCTCTTATCGAAGGAAGGAAAAAAGGCATTTCAGGCGACCTTCGCTGGGGTTAACGCCATTTGCCAGCAGACCGACCAAATCACCACGGTCGGCCAACGGCTAGAAACCGAACTCAAGACCATTGAAGACACCTCCCAGGTCATCGAACAGATCAGTTGTCAGGTGCATCACCTATCGGACCAAGCGGCTGTCTTGACCCAGCAAGCTCGAGAGGGCGATCTTTCCCAGGCCCTGGAGGGGTTGGGTGCCATCACAGAAGAAATCCGTCACCTCAGTCAACAAACAGCTCATGCGGGTCATCAGGTTAAGGCCCTAGGCGATCGATTTTGCGATCGCATTACCGCCTTTCAAGCTTCAGCCCACCGTGGCACGGTCACAGCCCGATCGCTCATCCGCGAAATTGAGCAGGCCGCCATCGCCCTATCGGAACTGGAAAATCTTGTTCAACGGGCTAAGCAGTCCCCTGCAGACATCGGCCCTACCGCTGCCGACGCTATCTCTGGAGACGTTGAACCGCCCACGGAGAAATGCCCTACAGCTCCCAATGGGAGCACGTCAACCGTTGATGAGAGAAAAAATATCCTAGAAGGTATCGTTTCTACCGGATGAAGCCATGACCTCTGACGAGCGCCAGCAACTGGATTCCCATGTGCGTGCCATCGCCCAGATTCTGCATAGCGACGCTCAAGCCCAAGGGCTGCCGATGGATAGCCTGGAAGATATCGAGCAAACGGTTCGCGCTCAACTACAGGCCCACGTTTCTCCTGGTTTAGGCAATTTTTTATCCAAACAAATTGCCCAGAAACTGGTGAGCGAGAACGTCGACTAGTCAGCATCCTAGGTGAGTTGTGGCTCTCACAAAACCAAGCCCAAACGCTGTCGGTACCGTCCCGTGTCAAACACAGTCCGTATCTGGAGAAATGTTGTTTACGGATGTGCGCCAAAGCGTCCTATCAACATGCCGAAGCCGATGTGGTCATGCTGACGGGGTTTCGGGTGAGTGCCAAAACGCAAGAGCGGATGGTGAAGCGTTCAACGTTACCCGAGCCCGAACTTGAGGAGCCCGTGACTGAGCTCACTCTAGATGGTGGCATGGTGCGGGTGCGTACACCCAAGGGGGAGGCCAGTGTCTGGCGTCAGTATCACGGCATCAGAGTCAATGGCGATGGCATCGGCATGGCTTGGTACAAAGCCCCGGCTACTTTATTGGCCTGGGTAACGACTTTGCCGCTTCTCCCCGTCATTTATCTCCTCGGCGACGGACACTGTGGCATTTGGTCGTTGTTTGACCAGATGGAGATAGATGTCCCGACTGACGAAGTGCTCGATTGGTACCACCTCAAGGAAAATCTCTACAAAGTCGAGGCCACAGAAACAGTGCTTGAATCACTATCGAGCCAGCTGTGGGAGGGACAACTCCAGAAGGCTTTAGGGTGTTTGGCTGCGTTGGACAATGACTCTGCCAGACGATTCAGTGCCTATCTGAACACCCATGCTGGACGCATTCCCAACTATCGCTACTATCAAATGGAGGGCCTGCCCATTGGCTCTGGTCCGGTTGAGTCTTGGGTCAAACAGATTGATGCCAGGCTCCAGGTAACCGGGGCTCAGTGGAATGAGGAGACCTTACCGCAAATGCTCAAGCTACGGGCCGCATACCTCAACCATCAGCTCGATTATTTTTCATCCGTCAGTGGATGACGTGCTCCCCTATTCGCTACGGCGTTTATCGAGTTGCTAGGGACAGTTCCTGGCGCTGAAGAACTTTATTCTGGAGTCCTTCGACGCAGTCGAATGGGTCTATCGACTCTTCGACTGCTATATCTTTACTATTCGCTATGTCGCTGTCCCCTGCCAACCCTACTTTCAAGCGCTGACAGCCCCTTAGAACTAAGCCTGGCGACGTCGAAGAGTCTTCAGTCCTAACCCGCCGGTTAGCAGTAGCCCCAGCACTGTTGCAGGCTCGGGTACGGCGGCTGGTGCTTCACCGTGGTCAACCTCCAAGTCGATGCGGAATAGTCCTTCAGCAAGACCAAATGCACCAATCGAAGAAAAGCCTTCTTCGGCCAAGGAGAAGTTCTCAGACGCGGTAAATAACGACCCAAAAAACGAGCCAAAGACCGGGTCAACGTCAATCGCAAGGGTAACGGAATCATCGGTAAAATCGACAGAGAGAAGAGATTCGAAATCAAATTCGAATTCAGTCTCGATACGTCCACCACCGAAGGCGAAAAATGCCCCCTCTGCAAACCCTTCTGCAAATGTGAGGGAAGCGCCCGTGATACGCCCATCGGGAAAGTCCGTCCAATCTAGGTCACTGAAGGTGTACTCCCACGTAAACGGCGTGACATCTCCATCGAATAACTGCCAAGCGGTGAACAGATCGCCTTCAATGAAATCGTCCTCCACGTTGAACTCCGAAAAGATAAGAGCACTGGACTCCGAGTCAAAATCACCTGGATCCGACAAGCCTTCGCCAAAGGCTGCCCCAACCGCAAAGAATTCAGGCTCATTCTCACTGCCAGGTAAAAAGCTACCTTCGGTCACGACGGTAGACTGTGGTGCCGGCCCAAAGCCTAGTGGCGTTTGAATAATCGTCACCAGGTCAGGCTCAGTAACAGCATTACTGGAGAACTCCAGATCTAGCGTGATCTCATCTCCAATTAAAGAAGCCTCTGCAGGAGACGCTGCTAGCAGCCCCAGACCTAGACTCAATACAGAAACCCCAGCGGCAATACCACCTGTATTCATAGAAATCTTGTTCATTATTGTATTAATCCAGATAGATATATGAAAATCACGATAGTTAGGCCAGTCCGATGCGTCGATGCTCAACGGTAACTTGATACCGTCAGTCAACCCCAAACACGCTGTGCAAACAGACCTAATAAACACCCTCGAAGCTGATAACACAGACCATTACCCAAAAGGCCAGGCCATCAAGACATCCGTAACAACTCGGCCAAAGCCATATAAACGACACGAACCAGCTAAGTATGTTCACTCAGACAATAGCTAAACCGGCACAGTCAAAAAAACCCTTTTTCAGAAAGTTAATCCAAGCCTCGTCCCAGCTTCGTATTCTTAAGAATTTCATGAAGCATCAGGAGTATTTCGTCAGTATTTGCACGGAGGTTTTTTTATCTGAAAGCTAAGCCAAAAGTCGCATACAGGCTTTCTAATGCAGCAATTTTTGTTGTAAAAAATTTTCCTGTTACAGCCTGTTGCATCTGTAATGTTGTTAGGGCAGTTATCGGCCTTAATGTTCTGAGCATGATCGCCTTGGCCAACAGCGTAAACGACGCTCGACGGCTCTTTGGCATTGAC
>JBCBOC010000036.1:0-12265 GCA_039821475.1 Cyanobacteria bacterium J06632_22
GAGAATCTGTAATGCGTGTGTTTTTGCATTGCCCAGTTGATAAAGCCAGTTGATGAGTGCTCATTCGATAGGCTGCTGGCCCACTCGTCCTAGCCCCGATCTCTGACACACTGACTTTTCTTGCCCCAAAACCCCATGGCTTTTTCGCGCTCTGCCAATGCCCTGCATTCATCGGCCTCGATGTTGCCTTCCCGACCTCCCAGTGAGGCAGCCTGCACCCCTACACTATGCTGGGGTGCTCAAACGCTATCCCAACGGGGCGCCGTTCAGCCGTTTCGCCTAAATGGATTAGTGCCGGCTCCTTACAATGCCATTGGGACCCACCGCGGTACCGGCTATCGTGGCAATGCTATCGACGACGCTATCCAGGCCCTGTTCCCCTCGCTGGGAATAGGCGATCCAGCACCAGCCGATCCCGACGACCTAGGTGCAGAAACAACAATTGCCTCATCTGCCAGTGCCCGCAGGCAACACACTGACTTTTCCGACCTGATCACGCCCCACCCAGGCTGGTTCGGTCCTAGCGCGCCGGTATGTCTCGATCCATTTGGCGCAGGCCCTGCCGGGGTTGAGGTGCCCCCGAGCATTACTGTGACCCGCACTGATTTGCGCTGGCTGGAACTGGATAGTGCGCTAGAGCACGGTTGGTTAGAAGCCGACGGTCAAGTGTTACAGGCAAACGGTCAGCTTAGTGTCACCCGAGTCGCCATTGCGCCCGTGTGGTACCTGCCGGGCATTGCACAGCGCCTGCAAGTCAGCGAGGCCCAGCTGCGACAGGCACTGTACGAGAGCACGGATGGTCTGTTTCCAGACTTGATCACGCGACCGGATTTAACCGTTTTCCTTCCACCATTAGCGGCTACAACAGTCGATATTTTAGGTTCCGTCCGGACGATGCGCCGGGGACAGGGCCCCTTAGCTTTACATATCGACAGTCGGCATGAGTCCGCAACAGATGCGACTCACACCCATGCCGGGTGGCTCCAAGCCCTGGAAGCCTGTATCGAAATGGCCCAGGCCGGTGGTGTCGGCGTCATGATCAGTTTGCCCCAGGACTCTAGGGCCGCCCAACACCTGACATCCCAGCCTACTCGCCTCAGCGCAGCAGCCCAATGGGAGCTCAGGTTAGTCCCCGATATCCTACAGTGGCTAGGCATTCGCCGAATTGATCAGTTCCTCTCGATGAGTTACGAATGTTCTGATCATCTAGCCCGAGCTGGGGTCGAAATTGTCCAACAGATCGTAATGTCTGCTGACGCTGAGGCTCCCCTCACGGCAGTAGGCTACCGTCCTGAGTTGGCATGGGCCAAACTGCCTTAGCCCGCTAGACATCTCTGCATCTATAGCACTTCTCCACCCCAGCAATCCTCACCAAGACCGGACCGAATGCTGGTCACAGACCGCTTGATACTGAAGGGGTAAACCTCTTCAGTATCAAGCCCATTCACAGAAGCTCTAGGTCAGTAGACACATTCGACTGCGTCGCAGGGCTCCAGGGCAAGGAGTGTAGCGACGGCGATACCAGCAACATCATCTTCGCCAAGGACTATTGGGACTGAGGCGGGCTGTCTACGCCGGTGGTCTACACGCCTTGCCTAGCGTTGACACAAACCCTCGCTATAGGTTGAGTAATTGTCGTTCTGGTCTGGTCAGTGCTGACTGCTGCAGCATAGTTGGCAGGGTGGGTAACACTTTGCGACAGTGGCCTAGGCAGGACTGCACCCACTGTCGCAAGGCCTGTTGTTGCTGCAAATCGATCAGGGTAGGGGCTGGTCCAATCAGCGTCAGTTCACCAGACGCCAGCGGAGTTAACGCTCTGAGCCAAGGCTGAGCTGGTCGAGTTCGTCGCCAATAGTTCACCGCGACACGACCCAAGTATCGACAGAGGAACCGACTCAGCTGATTCAGCGCCGCTAGATAGACCGCGAGCCTAAATTCTTGAATGGGATGGGGGGTGACGGCCAGCCGCGTGGCCTCCTGAGAACTCAAGGGATGCGCAAGGAGAAACCCTTGACCGTAGCGAATTCCCCAAGACCGCAACCGAGCCAGCTGGCTCGGGGTTTCAATGCGTTTGGCAATCACCTGAACCCCAAGATCCTCAGCCAAGTGCAGCGTGGATTTCAGGGAATCATCGAGGTGAGTAAATTCGGGTGAAGTGGGCTGAGTCAGCTTCACCGCATCCAACGGGAGCTGCTGCAGGACGTCTGGTGAATGGTGGTAAGGACTAAAGTTATCCAGATAGAGTTGCAAACCGATCTGCTTGAGTGCTGTCAGGGTATCAACAATGGCCAGCGGTGCCATTGCAATGGTTCCTGGCAGTTCGAGCCGGAGGGCACCCGGCATAATGCCGGTGTCCGCTAGAGCGGTCTCAATTTGCCGCAGTAAAACGGTTCCCTGACGCAACTGGCGCGCGGACAGATTAACGCTAACGCTCAGGTTTGCCAAAGGGCCGTAATGGTGCCATGCCTGCACCTGTTGTGACGCTTCCTGAAGCACCCAACGGGTCAGGGGAGCCCTGAGGCTCGTGCGTTCAAGCAAGGCAATATAGTCCGCGGGATAGGTCCGTTGCTGGGGCTGACGCAGATGCAGTAGGGCCTCGAAACTGCCAATATCGGCCTGATCTAAGCCCACGACAGGCTGGTAGTCGAGTTGAAATTCTTGCCGTAAGAAGAAATCTTCAGCCGCTTTATCCAGTCCCCGATCGGACATCTGCGTCCCTAAATCGGAGGTGGCGTTGCTGAGATAGAGGGGAAGACTGCGGCGCATACTGCCTAAAAGTGATCGCCTAAAAGAGAGCGTGTTCGCCACAGCTTAGCGTGAGACGGGCGACGGCATCAGCCCAGCCATGGACGCGCACCCAAGTAGCCCAAACATCCTAGCCAAAATCAATCTCTAGCAGCGACAAATCGTCAGCCAGAAGGGCCTCTTGCGATCGCAATCGAATAATTTTGGTCAAGATATCATCCAACGGGGCGGGATGAACACGGTGCAGCAACATCTGCACGAATCCCTCTAACCCCAGCATTTTCCCTTGCGTTGGCCTGACCTGAGGCAGATGGGCCGATGCCCCCCTTGAGACATAGGCGTCAGCGCTGTGATCTGGGCGATAGGCCACGGGCGGCATCGGGACCTCGTACACGCCATCGCTAAAGATATACAGACGGCTCCCCTCAGGAATCTGACAACGCTGCCAGACATAGCGGGCCTCAGGCATCATCCCCACCGGCATACCGGGGGTACGCAGCTGATCCACTGTACTCGGCTGACCCGGCGCAGAGGACTCGGAAATCAAAATGGCAGGCGGATGCCCAGCACTGGCGTAGGACAGCTGGCGAGTCACCCGATTGTAAACGCCGTACCAGATGGTGAAATATTTATCGTTCTGGTCCGTCATCTGAAAATTTTCGTTGAGGCCCTCCAGAACGGTTTCAGGGCGATAGAAATTAGTACCCGGCAAAGACTGCGACCTCAGTACATTGAGCACTGATGTGGACAATAGCGCCGCCCCCAGACCGTGCCCCGACACATCCAACAAGTACATGACCAAGTAATCTGGATCGAGCCAGTAATAGTCGAAACAGTCTCCCCCTAACTGCTGAGACGGGACAAACCGAGACTGAATGCGCACCCGGTCTTCAGTATCCGTCGGCAACAGAGACTGCACATAGGTGGCCGCCTCCGTCAGCTCAGTTTCCAAACGCTGCTTTTGCTCCCGCAGATCGCGGGTGAGCTGATGCAATCGCATGCCCGACTTCACACGAGCCTTAAGCTCAGCCATATCAATCGGCTTCATCAAAAGGTCATCTGCCCCGGCTTCTAGCGCCTCGACCCGATTCGCTGTCTCGGCATGTCCGGTAATCAGCAAAAAAAACGTTGTCGACAACCGGGGATGGGTCTTCAGCTGTCGACAAATTTCTAGACCATCGAGCTGTCCCGGCAACCGCCAGTCACACAGGATCACAGCCGGTTCTTCCGCCTTCGCCTGGGAGAGTCCCACTGCTGCCGTTTCGGCCAGCAAAACCTGATACCCCTGATTCTGCAGCACCCGCTGTAGAATTCGGCGAATAATTGGATCGTCGTCTATCACTAGGATATCGACCATACACCCCCCTCAAAAGTCATACGCCGCCCTAGGTGGGGTCTCCACCACCGCTGGAGTCGAGAGTAGCAATCGACTAGACAAGGCATGATTCCATAAGTCCACGAAATCTTTAACGTAGTAGGGCCATGCCTCCTCTGGGGGCTCCGGCAGCGCATAATCCTCCGGATCAAAGAGATGTAGCCGCATCATTAGGGCGCCCGTTTTCGGTTCGATCACGTTCGCCCGATAGGTTTTCGCTTCATCTAGGGCCGAGAAGCAGCAGACCTGATAATAGTTTTCACCAGATAGGTCGCGATACTGCACCAGCGTGTAAATATCTACCGGATGGTCAGGGAACGGTAGCTCCAACGTAATTTTCTGCTGGGCGGGTAGTAAGGACAAGCGTACACTCTGACGAACGCCATAGTAGCCCACGGCATCTGCCTGCAGGGGATACTTGCGATGGCGGGGCTGCACATGGGTTCTTAAAAAAGCTGACGTCTCTAAGGTTGCCTCGGTGTAGGCGCCAATCAGACTGACGTGCATATCATAGGCTGGAATACCGCTGATATTGAAGAGATCCAGCACAGGCCGTTGGTCTGCCTCTACGACCCGTAAATCCCAGTAAAGATGAGGAAAGGTGGTTAGCCTCAGCTGTCGTTCAATCACAGCGCGATAGTCATCGCTCTCATACTGAAGCTGCTTGAGATGACGCAGCGTCAGCCAGGCATAGGTCCCTGTCAGCATCGCTAACAGCAGATTAGTCAAAACAAGCAGTGCAGTCATAAACACCGAACAACTGGCATCAGTCCAGCGTAGCCCATTCGCAGGAAGCACGCTGTAGCGGCTAGCCGTAGGGCAGCGACAGCGTCAGGCTAGGCGTCCGTCGGATGCGTCTTAGCCAACGCCCGCAGACGTTATTTATTGCGTTCATCGAGTTGCTAAGGCCAGTTCCTAACACTGAAGGCCTTTATTCTGTACCCCCTCGACGCAGTCGAAGGGGTCTACCAACCCTTCGACTCCATAGCACTACAAAACAGCAATATTTTGTAGCAATCTTTTCCCCGAAAGTCCGAGCAGGTTTGCCATTATTGAGGGAATGCGGTCTCAGCCCTGCAGCTATAGTCGTCGCCACAAAGGTTCTTTTTTGGCGTTTGTGCACGACGGCAGGCCACGTGGCGGCCATACTAGGCACTTGAGCGCCAGGATTGTCCTCAGCAAAGGGGCGAGAGCTATATTACAGCGCAGCGTAGGGCACAGATTGTGTGTTTGGGCCGCCAGAATTCAGCCTGGACTTTGTCCATAACGGCTGTTGTTTACGCCAAAGCCTTGTTCAGGCGGCTGTGGTGCCTCGTCACCTGAAGTCGCCCCTGCAGCATCTTCAGCAGCGCGATCCTCAGCAAGTTGACAGCAGCTCTCGATCTCAACCCTCTATCCCCCATCTATCCCAAAGTGAGTCAGGTGATGACGGTAACCCCATTACATGCAACCCAATTCAATGCGACGCCTCCAAGCGCAACCCAATGCGATCTGCCGACGAGCTGCGTCTTGCCTGTACTGAAGTCACCCAAAGACTATCAGGCTTATCGCATTAGCCCCCATGACACGAACCGGCTGGCATTGGTCTTTGACCCCACGGTCGCCAATATGTCCCTAACCTACTGTGTTGAAATTTTTGACGTGGGGGGACGCACACCGCCGAATCGTCATCAGATTGCCGTTGAGATGTTCTTCGTACTCAAGGGAGAGGGTCGCGCCATCTGCGATGGCAAAGCTTCCCCCATTCGAGCTGGAGACAGCATTTTGGTGCCGCCCAACGGGGTGCATGTCATTGAAAATACTGGCAGTGGCAGGCTGTATACCCTGTCGATTATGGTGCCCAACGAAGATTTTGCTGAGCTGGTGCGCAGCGGTACCCCCGTCGAGCTAGATGAAGAGGATATGGCTGTCCTCGGACGACGCGAGGCCTGATGCCATCTCCACTGCTATCGGTTCGCCCCTGTCAAACTCGGTCGATGCGCACCCGTGATGGGGTCAGGTTAGACGCCGATGTATACGTGCCCGACGGACCGGGACCGTTCCCCGTGTTGCTGATGCGGCAACCCTATGGGCGTGAGATCGCATCTACCGTGGTCTATGCCCATCCCACCTGGTACGCCACCCACGGCTATATGGTGGTGATTCAGGACGTGCGCGGTCGCGGCACCTCTGAGGGAGACTTTCGCCTATTTACCCACGAAGTCGAAGACGGCTACGACACCGTTGAATGGGCTGCAAACCTGCCCGAAAGCAACGGCCGAGTGGGCATGTATGGCTTTTCCTACCAGGGTATGACCCAGCTCTACGCCGCCCAGTCCCAGCCCTCCGCCCTCAAGGCGCTGGCCCCAGCGATGGCAGGCACAGACCTTTACCAGGACTGGGCCTACGAGAACGGGGCCCTACGACTCCAGGCAGGTCTAGGCTGGGCCCTCCAACTGGCCGCCGAAACCGCTCGATTAAAGGGAGAAACGGCCGCCTTTACTGCGCTACGGGCCGCCTCCCGAAATCTACCGCTTCACGGGCCGGTCACCGCCTATCCCGAGCTGATGCAACAGTACGCGCCAGACTCCTACTGGCATGACTGGATTGCCCATCCCCAGGATGATGCCTATTGGCAGGCACTGACGCCCGACTTATCGCAGGTTGACCTCCCCATGCTGCATATCGGCGGCTGGTTTGATCCGTATTTAACGGGCGATCTGCGACGCTACAAAACGATGACAGGTCCAAAATCGTCGCCCCAGCAGCTGTGGGTCGGCCCATGGGGTCATATTCCCTGGCATCGCAAGGTGGGCGCGGTGGACTTTGGCCCCGAGGCGATGAATCCTATTGATACGCTACAGATTCGCTGGTTTGATCAGTTCTTGAAAGGTCAAGATACTGGCATTTTGACCGGACCTACGGTTCACCTATTCGAGATGGGGTCGAACAGGTGGCAACACGTAGGACGCTGGCCCCCAACAGACACGTCTGCGTATGCGCTGCGCAGTTCGGGATTAGCCGGTGTGCGCGAAGACGACGGGGTACTCATCGCACCCACAGCCACCCTCACCCCCCCGCATGTAGACACGTTGGTTCACGACCCTTGGCGTCCCGTGCCCTCGCTGGGGGGACACACTGGCATGCCATCCGGCCCCTTTGAGCGCACCCACATCGACGGACGTAGCGACGTGCTCACCTACACCTTGGGCCCGATTGGTGAGCCGATGTCAATCGCAGGCGTCGCCACTGTTAGCTTAGTCATTACGACTGACGTTCCCAGTTTTGACATCAGTGCAGTTTTGTCTGTGGTCTATCCCGATCAAACCGTTGTCAACATGACTCAGGGCTATGGTCGGTTCACTGCCGAATCAGATTCGGCAGCAGACAGCCCCATTCACCTACGGCTGCAGCCGACCTGTTGCCAAATTGGCCCCGGGCAGTCACTACGGCTCAGCCTCAGCGCCGCCAGCTTTCCGGCGTATACGGTAAACCCTGGGACAGGTGCACCACTCCCCGATCAGGTTCCCGTCATAGACCAGCGGCTTATCACTCTGACGATTCATCAGGGTCAGGATACCGTTCTACGACTACCCATTCCTCCCCTACGCACGGAAGTGGCGCGCATCGCGATCACGCAAAACCAGGGGAAGGGTTAAGTTTGCAGCACGCCTTTTGAACTGGGAATGGCATGGGCACGGCGGGGGTCAATCTCCGTCGCCATACGCATGGATCGGGCAAAGGCTTTGAAGGTGGCCTCAATAATATGGTGGGAGTTAATGCCATCCAGCTGGCGAATGTGCAGCGTCATTAAGCTATGGTTCACCACGGCTACAAAAAACTCGCGCACCAGCTGGGTGTCGTAACGGCCTACTCGCTGGGTGGGAATGTCCAGACCGTAGGCCAGGTGGGGGCGTCCCGAAAAGTCTAGGGACACCTGCACCAGTGCTTCATCTAGGGGGGCCATAAAGTGACCAAACCGGGTAATGCCCTTACGATCGCCCAGGGCCTGGTGTAGCGCCATACCGAGGGTAATGCCCACATCTTCATTGGTGTGGTGATCGTCAATCTCTAGGTCCCCGGTAGCCCGTACTTCTAGATCAAACAGACCGTGGGAGGCAATCTGATCCAGCATGTGATCGAGAAAAGGGATGCCGGTTTCGGCCGTGCAGTTGCCCTGTCCATCAACGTTTAAGGTCACCTGGACATCGGTTTCTTTAGTGGTACGGCTGACCGTAGCGGTACGGCTAGGCAGAATCAGGTCGGAGTTTGTAAGCGTACGATCTTGAATTTGCATCAGGATTTGAGATTTAGCAGTGTGGAATCGGTCAAACTATCCCAGCGAGAGAAACCCACCGGGCCATGACAGAACAGGTTTAGTACAGGTCAGTGAGCACCGCACGGACAACATCGTCACTGACTTGATCGGTCACTAGGGCAGCGCCAATCCGCTCAGGCAACACAAAACGAACCGCACCGGCCTTAACCTTTTTATCGCTACGCAATGCCACCAAGATATCGTCGATCTTCACTAATGGTGGGATGCGACTGGGGAGTTGGGCTTTGTCAATCAGGGCCTGCTGACGTGCGGTTTCCGCGGGAGTCCAGGTATCACGGTAAGCTGCGATCGCACCAGCGGCCACCATGCCAATGGCCACTGCCTCACCATGGTTGACGCCTTTATAGTTCATGAGGCTTTCAACGGCGTGCCCCACGGTATGTCCATAGTTCAAAATGGCCCGCAAACCAGCCTCTTGCTCATCCTGACTCACCACCTCCGCCTTCGCCCGACAGGAGCGCACCAGGATTTCCGAGAGTAACGCCTCATCCATATAACGCCACTGATCCAACCGCCGGGCCTGCTCCAGATGGTCAAACAGCTCGGCATCCCAAATCACGCCGTACTTAATCACCTCCGCCATTCCCGCCCGAAACTCTCGCCCAGGGAGCGTTTGCAGCACCGTTGGGTCAATTAACACCAAGCGTGGCTGGTGGAACGCGCCAATGAGATTCTTGCCGTGGGGGTGGTTGACCCCAGTTTTGCCCCCGATAGACGCATCCACCATCGCCAGCAAACTGGTGGGCACCTGTACCACGCCAATCCCTCGCAGCCAAGTCGATGCGGCAAACCCGGTCATATCTCCAATGACACCACCCCCCAACGCGACCATGACCGAACTACGCTCCAATCGATGCTCGTAGGCCGCCTGGTGAATCTTCTCGATCGAGCGCAGGGTTTTGTAGCGTTCACCGGCAGGCAAAATGCAGTGGCTCACCTGAAATCCGGCCTGGGATAGCGACGCCAGCGCCTGTTCACCGTAGTGCTTAAAGACAACAGGGTTCGAGACCAGCAGTACCTTTCGCCCCGACGGAATCAACGGCGTATCGCCCCCCGCTAGCCAGGGCCCTAGATAGGTCAGTCCCGCAGTGGCAATGCGAATTTCGTAGGGCTTTTGGGGAATCTCAACCGGAATGAGCGTCTTCATAAATCGGAGATAACCAGCCTGCCTATTATCGCACCCCGCGCCCTTTACCTTCACGGCAGCTGCCCCACAACACTTTCCTGACAGGAGGCCCAGCATGACCATGACCAGCCCGTTTCATGCTTGAATATAAACAACGATGTAGATTTCTACAGTCACGTTTTAAAGTATCGACAGTAGTGCCGATCTTTGACGAACAGCATGTTATACGCAGCAAGGAGGCTGATATGGGCGGTGCGGTTGCTTTTATTCTCTTTTTGGGCGGTGCCTTTGGTACGGCAATGGGACTCTACTTTGGTCTGCGTGCAGCCAAGCTAATTTAGATGGGCTCGGTGGACGGTGTTTCTTTGCTCTCCGCCGTTGGCTGCGTCAACAGGTACAGCCCTGCAAGTAGCAGCCAGCCCAATACGTTAATGCGCGAGTCGAATAGCGGCACATCAAACAGGCCAAAGAGCATACAGCTCATGAAGGCTAACGCATAGCTAAATAGACCGGCACGATGCTGATGGGAGATGTCTTCCGTCAGCATTATTTTTAAGGCCCGATACAGGGGCATACCAATCACCCAGCAAAATCCTAGCGTCAGCGGAATTCCTGTTTCTGACGCCAGGTAAAGCCAAAGATTATGGGCGTGATGAATATGCTCGTAAGTTTGTACGCTGCCTGGTACATACAGATGGCCAAAGCTGCCGAGCCCCCAACCCAAAATAGGCCGCTGGTGAATCATCTGCAGGGCAATCTGCCAGATACCAACCCGAGGATCCTGGGTCATGAGGGCAACACTGAGTTGGCGCCCCCCGGCCCCTAAGCCCAGCACCCCAAGGACGATTGAGATCGCAAATCCACTACTGGCCAGCCGGACCCAGCGGTTGCGCTGTAGACAACAGCCGACCAGTAGCAATAGAAAAACCGTAATCAGCAAACCATTCCGGGACCCAGAACAAAACACCCCCACAACAGCAGCGCCCGAGGCCCCAGCTGTGAGCATTGGAGAATCGGGCAAATGGATGGCTCGCCCAGGCCCCGAGGAGCGCGGCCGCCCAAACAGCTGTGTCAATAATCCCAAGCCCAAACTGAGAACGATGACCAAATAGGCACTCAAAATGTTGTGATATCCCAACATTGCCGAGGCATGGTGACCACTGTAGGAGACGTCAAAGGCCCACTGAAAGATGGCCCAGTCCGAAACTTGAGCAGCAATAGCAGGAAACTTCACCCCATATTCCACCAGAGCCAACACGCTGAAGGGAAGGGAAACTAGCAGTAGGCTCTGGGCCAGGTTTAACAGCCGCTCAACGCGCCGCTCTAGCGGCATATCCTGATAGCGCACCACAAAGGCACCCAGCATCAGAAAGTACGGCAAAAAGTTCATCGCCTGCAAAAGGGCGTTGCCCGGCTGCGGTGCGATCGCAGCGCTGATCAGTAGGCCCAGGCTCAACCAGCCGTATCCTCGAAGCCCCAGCCAACCAAACAACGCCTTACGATGCTGGACCGCAACCGTCACACTCAGCCCGATCAGCAGTCCCAAGCTCACATAGCTGGCAAAGGGCAAAATAATAAAGGAGACAAACCAGAGACGGTCCTGCCAGTCCCCGTCAAGCCAACCCCAGCGAAAGATATCTAATACGCGCCGTCGCCACACAAAACTACCCATACTGTACGGATAAGAATATAGATATCTAACCAAACTGACCAGTTTTGGACGTAATAGGCATCTAAATTCACCCGTTCCTCATAGGGAATATTATTGCGTCCCGACACCTGCCAAAGCCCTGTAACCCCTGGCAAAACCTGCGTGTATAGCTCAAATTTATCCCTGTAGCGCCACACTTCATCGTCGACAATGGGACGCGGTCCCACCAGGCTCATTTCACCGCAAAGCACATTCCAAAGTTGGGGCAGTTCGTCTAAGCTTGTGCGCCGCAAAAATCGCCCAATCGGTGTAATTCGAGGATCATTTTTCAGCTTGTGATCTCGCTCCCAACTGGCCCGTAGCTCAGGATGTTCAGCCAAGTAGTGGGCTAGGACCTGATCAGCATTAGGGACCATGGAGCGAAATTTCCAGGCGGTAAAGGAGCGATGGCCATAGCCAATACGGGTTTGTCCATAAAATGGCGAGCCGGGCGAGTCCAAGTACACCAGGGCTGCAATCAGCGCAATCAGCGGCAGTAGGAGAATTCCCGTCAGCACCGCCAGCGTCTTGTCCAGCAGTCGCTTCATCAGCTTTGGTGTCGGCAAGAGCAGCTGGTGCCGGACCTCAAGCCCCAAAACCCCCCCTAAATCCCGAGCAGAAACCCACAAACTCGCCATACCAAAGAGATCCGGAATAATCAGCAGATGGGGAAACATGCGGCCATAGCGGCCGAGCAAATACATTAAACGCTGCCGGGGCACGCCGGGCATCGCCACAATGGCGTACGGAATTTGATGCTTCTGGGCAAGTGCAGGGGCCATGGCCAGGTTGCCTAAAACGGGCACCGTTGATAGCGTGCCCCACGTGTTGGGATCGTCATCTAGAACCGCAATCGGTTTCAGTCCCAGGGCAGGGTGACGCTCTAGCATCTGCACCAGCATCTTTCCCGTTTTGCCCGCGCCAAAGATTAAGACTGAGCACCCCCACCAGGCTCGCCAGGCACACAAGGCCCTGACCCCAGCCCGCATCAGCAGAATCATCGCAATCGAC
>JBCBOC010000673.1:0-2795 GCA_039821475.1 Cyanobacteria bacterium J06632_22
TGATTCGCACGAGTTGCGATCGCACTGCCACAGACCTGTCCAACGACTTCAAAACCTATCTAATTTCGCTCTCAGATAGTTTTGAGCAAGACTTTACAGATGCCCAGCCCAATTTAGAGTTCCTGGAGTTTCTCCAGCGCGACAAGCGAGAGGAGTTCTACCGGGCGTTCAAACGCGCCTTCGAACGATACATCAATGACCGCATGGCCGCTTGGGAATTCAAGGCCAAACAAAAAATTGGGCAAGCCTTTGATGAGCTAAACGACAGCGCTGCAGACTATCAGGTCGCCTATGCCGAGGTGGTTGAAGTTATTCATGAAAAGCTAATGGGACGACGCTTCTACGCCGTTGGGCAAAAGTATAATCCCGACGACGTTAAGGTCTGGACTGACAATATTCAGGATCTGTTCGAGGAGATCCCTGAGAACCTCAACAGCGCCGTTAACTCCTTCAACATGTTCTGGCAGTCCGTGCTGCAAATGGTGCTGGTGTACGTTTGTGTGTCGATCGTGCTACAGCTCGTAGGGCTGATGTTTAGCAGTCTGTTTTTGAACATTGTCGGCGTGATTGCAGCAGCAGGAGGCATCCTGGCAGCTCAAGCCGCCTATGTGCGACAAGAATTTCTTAAGGCCACCAAACAGGCCTTTGCCCAATACCTGCCCCAGGTCGCCAGCGAACAGCAGCAGTCTATTTACCGTGCAGTTAAGGACTGTTTCAAGACCTATGAGACGCAGGCGATTGACCGCATCAGCGCTGATATCGCCGCCCGACGGGTAGAGCTAGCTGAACTCGTCGCCCAAAAGCAAACCCAGCAATCCGATCAGCAGGAACGAATCCAACAGCTTCAACGCCTCGTCCAGGACAGTGAGGCCATTCTGAGCCAGCTGGAAACCTGCCTGCAGACCGACACTATTGCCCTGTCAAGTTAGCCCGTGAGCCAGTCAGCCCATGAGCCCCCATTTAGAGCACACTGCGCCCGAGCAACAGCTACAGCAATCCCTGGATCAGCTCACACAAATCCGTGCGGCAACGGCCCCCATCCTGACTAACATTGCTGCCGGTTTGGCAGCTTTGGCAGAGCAGTTGCAGCGTCACGCGCCCCCTCCTATCTCTGAGGCACCCGATATCATGCCATCTGGCAATCAAGCTGCCCCGAGCATCGTCATGACGCTAAGATCCAAGCTTGAGACCGCTCAGCAACGGCAGCAGCAACCGGCATTGCGACTACTGGTGCTAGGCGACGTTAAACGCGGCAAAAGTACGATAATTAATGCGCTGTTGGGGGCTACCGTTTTGCCCAGTGCGCCTAATCCGTGCACCGCGGTGATCAGCGTTCTAAGATATGGCCCCGTTGCCCAGGCAACCCTACAGTTTTCCGACCATCGTCCACAGCAACAGCTTTCTTTAGAAGACTTCCAGCACCGCTATACCTTATCAACAGAAAAGTCTGACACTGAGTTCGACAATATCGCCTACGCGGTCATTGAGTATCCCTCACCGCTGTTGCAATCGGCTGTGGAGATTATCGATAGTCCAGGCCTCAATGACACCGTAGCCCTTAACCAGCGATCATTGCAGTACCTCAGTCACTGTCATGCGGTGCTGTTTGTGATGCGGGCGGTACAGCCCTGCACTCTGACAGAACAGCGCTACATTCAAACCCACCTCACGAATAAAGGAATGACCCCCTTTTTCTTGCTGAATGGCTGGGATGAGATCCAAGCTAGCTTACTCGACCCGGCAGATCCCCAGGCGTTAGCCGCAGCAGAGGCTCGACTGAAGCAAGTCTTTACCGCCAGTTTGCAAGATTACATCGCGTCAGAACCGGGGTTCAATATTGCAGAGCGGGTGTTTCCGCTGTCAGCCTTGCGATCACTCCGCCACACCCTCAACCGTACACCGCCGGACCCGGGGTTCTCAAAGTTCGTCACTGCACTCACCCAACTTGTTGCCGATCAGCGGACCGAAGCTCAAACGAGACCATTACTGGCTCTATCCAAAACAATCCAAACCGAGACAACACTGCTGATCGATCAGTATCTGAGGCACTTCGACCAAACCCTATCAGAGAACAAAAAAGTCATTCTCATGGCCGCTGCCCCGTTCGAAACCCTGGCTGAACAGAGAGATACCTTTGCAGCGCAGCTCAAACAGCAGAGCAAACCGATGGCCGTGAAATTAGCCGACAATATCAGAGGGCACTTTAGCCAAGCTGAGCAGACTTTCCAACAGGATTTTAGTCGCTATCAACCGCCGCTCCAGTTGACAGACCAGCTCACGCCGATGACGTGGCAGGCCTACCATAGCCAACTTGAAGCAGCTTTCCTGCGCTACCTCAACGATCGACTTGAGCGCTGGCGGGCCCTTAACCTGGCCCCCATGCAGAAGGCACTAGGGCAACTGGCTAAGCCAGCAACGGGACATGGGCAGGGCTACCGCACCCTCGCCCACCAAATTTTGAATGGCATTCAACTCCCTCAACGCCCTGCGACCCGCGCCTTAGACTGGGGGGACTGGATCAACGATTTATTTGTGGCTCCGGAGAAATTGACTGACGCCGCCCATCAGCACTTCGAACAACAGCTCAAACCACTTGCCCTAGAACTTTGGACCGCCACCTATAAAGTTGTTCAAGAGCATCTAAATGCCTATGGAAACAGCTTACTGAACAGCTTGGACGAAACGTTACTACAACAGCAACAGGATCTGACCCAGCGGCTCAGCCAGCATCAAGTAGACCAACATCAGTACATGTGTGCCATGAAACAGCTAAAAAACTTAAAAACGCAGCTCCA
>JBCBOC010000006.1:0-19771 GCA_039821475.1 Cyanobacteria bacterium J06632_22
AGCTCGGCCTCTTCGCAGCGCTGTTGGAGCAGGGGTGAAGGCTCAGGAACCGCTTCAGCGTAAGCCTCAACCAGCTCTAATAGGGTCTGCGTATAGCTAGAAATGTGCGCTAAATTGCCCCAAATAAAGCTAATGGGATCCAAAATTTCATGGGCAACACCATCCACCAAACGGCCTAGGGCGGCCATTTTCTCGTTTTGCAACTGCTCTAGCTGGAGACGCTCATAGCGAATCTGTGATTCAATCCCCCGTAACTGCCAGTAGGCCTGATTAAGGACAACCGCACTGAGCAGCGCCATCCCCGTTGGCGTTTCTACCACAATGGGGTCAGCCTGTTGCGACAGGGGACGCCGCAGGGCCTGCCGAGCCGCATCTAGAATTAGCGTGTCCGACCGTAAGTAAATGTTAGACAGTGCCGTAGGAAACGTAGCCGCGAGGGTTAAGCCCGCCGCGTCAAGGGTCGAACTGCAGGCCTCAAATAGTTTTGCCCGTGCGATCGCAACCCACAAACCGTCAGCATCTTGCACCAGGACGCCTGGCAGCTGGGGCCGTTGTCTGAGCACGGCAGCGACTGACTGTAGGTCATCGTCAGCCGTTGCCTCAAACCGATGGAGTGACAAATCGGTTAACACCGAATGGACAGTTAATAGGGAGGAACTGGCCACATCTGCACTAGCATTGACGCTAGAAACAGGCAGGGATAAAGCAGGCATCAGCAACAGCGGTAGACAAGGAGCACGGGAAAGGAACAGGGTCCGTCTCAGTATGCCCAGATTGACCGATAGTTCATGGAAACCCGCCAAACTTTCGGTATTCCGAGGGCCTTTGGGCCGAGGGCCTTTGGGCCGAGGGCCTTTGGGCCGAGGGCCTTTGGGTCGAGTGTCTTTGGCACGATAACGGTCCCTATATCTATCTCAAACCGATCAACGGTTCAGCGTCAGGCACTGTCCCTCACCACTCGGCACACACAAGGGCGAACACAATAAGTCCTTAACGGGTGGCGGATCCGGGGGTCGCTTGAGGCACTCTAGTAGAGGTGTGCATTACCTCAAAGACTTATGGCCTCGGTGTTGCCAACGCCCGCTCTGTCTCCCCTGCGAATTGTTTCCCTGATCCCTAGTGCGACCGAAATTGTGGCCGCCTTGGGCTACGCCTCAGCGTTAGTGGGTCGTTCCCATGAGTGCGACTCTCCCAGCTCCGTGCAGCCCCTGCCAGCCTGCACGGCACCCAAATTCAATCCCAAAGGCACCAGCCGAGAGATTCACGACCGCGTGATGGAACTTCTCCAATCCGCCCTCAGCGTTTACGACGTCAATGTCCAAACCTTGGCTGAACTCAAGCCCACCCACATCATCACTCAGGCCCAGTGTGAGGTCTGTGCCGCCAGTCTAGAAGAGGTTCAAAAGGCCGTCGATAACGGGCTTGAAAGCCAGCCCGAGGTGATATCACTACAGCCCCAGGTTCTTGCTGATGTTTGGACCGACATGGAACGTGTCGCCCTCGCCCTGGACCCTCAACACGGTCAGTCCCGCGCCAATCGGGTGGTTCAAGCCCTCCAACAGCGAATCCAGCGCTGCACCCAGGCCCTTAGCACCATGCCACCCCACCCCACTGTGGCCTGCATCGAATGGACTGAACCGCTGATGGCAGCTGGCAACTGGGTTCCCGAACTGGTTACTCTGGCTGGCGGACACTGTTTATTTGGCAAAATCGGCCAGCATTCGCCGTGGCTTCAATGGGAGGATTTGCTGACCGCAGACCCTGATTTAATTGTGGTCATGCCCTGCGGCTACGGACTGAGTGAGACTCACACCGCCGTTGCCACCCTGAGCAAAGATCCGCGTTGGTCCAAACTTAAGGCCGTTCGCAATTATCAGGTTTATCTGACAGACGGCAACCAATACTTCAATCGCCCTGGCCCTCGACTCGTAGATTCCCTAGAAATTTTGGCGGAAATTTTACAGCCGGAAGCCTATGAGGCCGCTGGGGGAAACAGCTATGCGCTACAGGCCTGGAAACTGTTCAGCCTATAAATATTCCGTCAGCACCAGTTCCAGTTTAGGAATGCTAATGGGCTTGCTCATGTAGTCGTTGGCCCCCATCGCCAGCGCTCGCTCCCGGTCTTCTGCCATGGCCTGGGCAGACACAATCACCACAGGCAAGGCTTGGGCAGATATATCCTGCCGGAGGTTAGCGAGCAGGTCTAAACCGTTAATATCTTGCTCCAGCTTCACATCTAACAAAATTAAACGCGGCTTAAATTCTCGCACGCGCTGGCGGAACGTATCGGATGCCTGCAGATGCTCCACGGTGTAGCCCAGAACTTGCAGGTAATCTTTTAGCAGCATGGCACTCTTGATGTCATCTTCGACGATCAAGATCCGCTTACCCCCTGTGGATCCGACCTCAGAGACAGATTTTCCCCCATTGGAAATCAGGCCAGAACGGTCCGAGGAGGGCTCCGTTGGCACCAAACAATCTGGCAAATGGATGGCAAAGGTGCTGCCTTGGCCCACCTCGGACTCGACAGTGACATCCCCGCCATGGAGCCGCGCGAGCTGCCGGGTGAGCGCGAGTCCCAAGCCCGTTCCTTCGTAGTGCCGACTCAGTTCACTGTCGACCTGATAAAACGCTTCAAACAGCTTTTGCCGATCGGCTGGCGCAATGCCGATACCGGTATCTTTGACGCGAAAGATCACCCCGTTGTCATGCCGCTGTACCGTCAGTGACACTTCACCTGTGGTGGTGAACTTGATGGCATTAGACAGGAGATTGAGCAGCATTTGCCGCAGTCGCCGCTCGTCGGCCATGCAAACCACTGCTTCGGGGTCAAAGTAGTGGGTCAACGCCAGCCCTTTCTCAACCGCCCGTTCCTCCATAATCCGGAGACAGTACTGACCCAATTCCGACAGGGTCACTTTCTTCACCTCTAACTGTTCTCGACCGGCTTCGACTTTAGCCAGGTCAAGAATGTCCCCAATCAAATCTCGCAGGTGCTCACCGCTGCCCTGGATACAGCTAATGTATTCGCGCTGCTTGTCGTTGAGCGCCCCGAACATTTCTTGCCCTAACAGATTAGAAAGGCCCAGAATCGAGTTGAGGGGCGTTCGCAGCTCGTGGCTCATCACCGCCAAAAAGCGGCTTTTGGCTTGGCTGGCGGCCTCAGAAATCTGCTTTTGGGCTTCTAACTCTCGGGTTCGTTCCTGCACTTGCCACTCTAAATATTCGTAGCTTTGGGCGTTGTACAGCGCGATCGCAGCTTGGTCGGAAATGCGCTCCAGCAAGCGGATATCATCCTGGGCAAACAACCGATGCTGCGTAATCGTCTCCAGCACCAGCCCGCCGTACAGCTTGCCTTGAATAAACACAGGCGCGGCCAGTACCGAGCGCGTATGGGCCCGCTCAATCAGGAGCCGTCCCTCCGGCGGCGCGACCTGGGCGTAATTCGGGGCATGAAAGCAGCGGTGCCGAGAAAATTCGTCGTGGGGGTCAACCACCCTGGGCAATAGCGCAATCAGGCTGGGCAACCGCGACACGGCAACCACCTCCTGACCGGCTCGCCATTCCGCTAAAATTTCGGCCTGCTGGGTCCCTCGCGAAAAAATATAGGCGCGATCTACCCGCAAGGTCTCTCCAGTCAGCTGGACGATGTCTGCCAGCAGTTGCTGCGGGTTCAGGCGGGTATTTAATCGGCGACTGAGTTCGTTGAGCAGACGCTCGCGGTCGGCCTGCTGCTGCACCTGCTGAAAGAGTTGAGCCTGCTGAATTGCGATCGCAACTTGATCCGCCAGCTTTTCCAGTAGGTCAATTTCCGAGGCCTGCCATTGACGGACTTTGACACATTGATGCACCACCAGTAGCCCCCAGAGCTGGCTACTTTCCAAAATGGGCACCACCAGCATGGACCGTATCCGCAGCTTTTGCACTGTTTTGAGCTGGGTCGACGCATAGGACTGCAGATCAACGTTGCTGATGGCCAGGGTTTCCCCGTGACAGTAGCGCTTATAGTCATCCAGACTGCCCCCACGGTGAATCAGACAGTCGAGATTTTGGGCCAGACGCTCCTCTGTCACGGCCCATTCTGGCTCCCAAGCATGGGCCACTAACGACCCCACATCCGGACGCTCCACCCGATAGATCATCACGCGGTCAGTCTCAAACACCTGCCGGACCTGGGCCGCTGTGGTATTCAAAATGGCATCTAGATCCAGGGATTTACGAATGCGCGCTGCGATCGCACCGAGCAATCGGCTACTGTTAAGCGTCTCCCGCAGCTGTTCCGCCTGGCTTTGAATCTGTAGCTCAGCTTCCCGCTGACGGGTAATGTCAGTCCCCATGCACACCAAGCGCTCGGGCTGTCCATCCGCGGAACGGATCACCACACCGTAGGTGCGAAACCACTTAATTGAGCGACTTTTATGCAAAATTCGATGCTCAAGTTCAAACTCTGGCACAATCCCACTGAGATATCCCTGTACCGTTTCAGTAAAGTCGCTACGGTCGTCAGGATGGATCAGCTCGATGAGATCGCGAAAGGTATTGAGCGGATCACTGGCCCCGTAACCCAACATCCGCCGCAGTGCCGCATCTGCATAAAACGTGCTTTGCAGCAGGTTCCATTCCCAAACCCCAACGCCCCCGGCACTCACCGCTAAGCTATAGCGTTCTTGACTGAGCTTGAGGGCATCTTCGACCTGTTTCTTATCCGTGATATCAGTGAGAAAACCCTGTACCCCGATGATCTGTTCTTGGCTGTCAAATAAGCCCGTTCCCTTTTCCAGCAGCCAGCGCTGGCGGCCATCCTGGTGGCGAATCCGATATTCGATACTGTAGCGTTGACGCTGGGTCAGCGCATTGTCAATTAGCTGAGTGACCTGGGGCCAATCTTCTGCATAGATCAGGCTCCGAAAGCTGAGGCTATGGTTATTGAGTAACTCGTCGGAGCGGTAACCGGTAAACGGCAAGCAGTCGTCGCTAATGTATTTGAGGGTGCGATCAATATCGTTAGCACTGACAAAAACAATGCCCGGAAAAGCCGTCACAAAGGGATTGGTCGACAGCTGAGAAACATGCTGGGACAGCTGATCCGCAGGCAGCTCCCGGGCAAACCCCGGGACTGAACCGGCCAGGGCAGTGAGCAGTTGGCTAAAGGTCTGATCATCCCGGCAATATTTACGAAGACTTTCAAAATCTTCTTGTTTCATACGTTGCGCGGGCAAAGGGCGAAGCGACTAAGGCTAGGGTTCCCGTTACAACGCTAAAGGTAAGGGGAGAACCACAAGCACAGGAAATATGCGGACCTCAGTCCCCGTCTCATTACGCTGTCTTCGGTACAGCATCCGGCAAAATTATTGCGTTCGTCGAGTGGATAGGGACCGTTCTGGGCGTTGAAGGCCTTCATTCTGCAGCCCCTCAACGCAGTCGAAGGGGTCTAGCAGCCGACTGCGTTGACCCGGGGCAT
Organism: Cyanobacteria bacterium J06632_22; assembly: GCA_039821475.1. GTDB lineage: Bacteria > Cyanobacteriota > Cyanobacteriia > Phormidesmidales > Phormidesmidaceae > CAWUKV01. The sequence continues at coordinate 5,462 of JBCBOC010000006.1, forward strand.
TTTGCTTGAGCGCCGAGGAGAAAAGATAGGAATGCCGCGTCAAGGCTGACAGTCCCCTAGGCAAAATGCTGAAAGTTGCCGTCCAACGTCAGGGGTTGCCCCGCCAGCTCAATCTGAGCAGGGTTAGCCCTGATTTGGCCAATAATGGCACTGCCCGGCAGGTGGCCCTGTAACGCCCGTGCCGTGACGGGGGGCAAACAGAGCACCAGCTCAAAATCTTCTCCGCCGTACAGCACCCAGTCTTGCGCCCGATCCACGCCGACCCATGCCACTAGCCCTGGTGGCATAGCCAAGGGCTCAAGCTGGGCCCCGACACCACTGCTGCGACAGAGCTGCACCACGGCGTTGGCCAAGCCATCGCTGCTGTCCATCCCGGCAATCGCCGACCCTGCCGTGCTGCAGCCAAACTCAAGGGACTGTAACGCTGCGATCGCATCAAAGCGCGGTTGGGGATACTGATGGGCCGCAATCCATTGCTGCCGGAGCGCCGCCGACACCGAGGCAGCCTCTTGGCCCTGCAGCAGAGCCAAACCCGCTCTTGACAGCCCATGGGGCCCCGTCACCAAAATTGACTGCCCAGGCTGAGCCGCTGTCCGACGCAGGAGCTGATCTGGTTTGACTTGCCCTAGGGCCGTAATCGACACCGTGGCGACGGCAGAGCGGCACAGATCCCCGCCCACAATCTCGCCGCCAAAGGCCGCTAAACAGTCCGTCATGCCCTGGTAAACCGCCTCTAGCCAAGACCACGGGACATTACCGGGCAAGGCCAGCCCCACCGTAATACCCAGCGGCTCAGCCCCCATAGCGGCCAAATCCGACAGGTTCACCGCCACCGACCGCCAGCCAATGGCATGGGGCGGGGTCGTCTGATCACTAAAGTGAACGTCCGCCACCAATACGTCTGTGGTTGTTACCAGCTGATGATCCGACGCCAGCGTCTGCACCGCCGCATCGTCCCCCACCCCCGGCGAACAGTAGGGACGAAGCCGTTCGAGCACGGCCAACTCCCCCAACTCCGCCAAGGTGGGCCCTGTCCTCACTGAATTGGACATGTCCTTCAGGGCATTACCTAGGCATCCGGAGAAACAAAGTTCTCTAGCCCATTGACCACCCGGGCCGATTCGATGCGGTCTCCCTGCTTGATCTGACCCAGTACATCCTTGCCTTCAGTCACGTAACCGAACACAGAGTAGCGGCCATCTAATAGGTTAAGTCCCGCAGGCGTCAGCTCTGGCTCAAACAAGAAGAAGAAAAACTGAGAGGAACCACCATTGGGGTCTTCTTCTGGGCGAGCCATGGCCACAGTGCCATAGGCCGAAAATGGCAGGATCGGATCGTCCATATAGCGCCCCAGCGCCTCCAGTGTCTCACCGTAAATGGGCTCAGTATCTCCCTGCACGAAAATTTCCAGGGGAACAGAACGATAGGTCTTTGTTTTGGGATCAATGAAGCCTTCGTCGGGTCCTTTAGGGTCGCCAGTCTGGAGCACATAAAAGTCCTCTGCGCGGATAAATGGCAAACCATCGTAGAACCCACGCTGGACCAGATCGACAAAGTTACCCGCCGTCACTGGCGCACTGAAGCCATCCACCACCACCGTGAGAGGGCCTTGAGTGGTGGTCACCTCAATCGCCGCCCGACCTTTGAGCAAGGGACGATCCGCGTAGGCGGCATCCACCTCGTAGGGAAAACCCGTGACCATGTAGGATTCAATTTCGCCCACTTGATTCAGCATTTGGTCACGCAGCTCCCAAATTGCCTCGCGATCGCGATTGTCCAGCGCGGTTCGCATGACCTCTAGATCGGCTTTTAGGCTGTCGATCAGCGCCTCAGCATCGGCTTTACGCTCAGGTGCAACGGCTGCAACGATCTTGTCTGCTTTACGATTGAGCGTCCGCTCAACCGTGTTGATATCTTTTTTAACCGGCCCCCAACGCTTGCTGCGCAGCCATTCTGACAGCCCCTCCAAAGTCTTCTGAACCTTGCGAATTTCGGCATTGTCAATGGGCAGAGAGTAGCGTAGCAGCGCTTTACCATTGGTAATGGCATTCCCCGGCGGCAGATAGGCCACTAGAGCGCTCGGCAGTACAGCAGTAGAGGATAAAGACAGAGCGTTGGCCGGAGGCAGCTGGCCTAGACCCGAAAGTCCAAGCACAACCAGCGTCGTAACGAGCAGCTTCAGACTGCGATTGAGAAATGACATAGCTTCAGAGACAGAGCTTTAGAGAGAGGGTTTCAGAGACTGAGTTTCAGAGACGGGTTTTCAAAGACGGGGCGCAGAAGTAGCCCTTTCGATCTTGCCACAGTCTGGTTCTAGTCTCGAATCGGTTTCGCCATGATCGCCCTGCAATTGCGCGGGATAAGCTCTTGCCACTTTGTGTAGGACAATCCTGACGCTCAAGGGCCCGGGGTTAGAGCCAAGGGGTCCGCCGTCGTGCACCACCCCCAAACAACAGCCTTTGTGGCAACGGCTATAACAGCCCGCTAAATCATCGCTGACAAGGTAGCACCTGCCACTTTTCTATCGCAAACAGTAACGCGGGCGGATGTTTATAAAGATGCCAAAGATGAGATGCCAAAAATGTCTATGGATATAGCAGCCGCGGATATAGCAGGCGCAGGGCGATTAAACCCATTCGACTACGTCGAGGGGCTTCGAAATAAAAGACTTCGGCGCCCAGCACGGTCCCTATCAACTCGACGAACGCAATAAATGCTTGCTCAACGGTACAGGAGCGGTACAATAGGGCCGACTGTAACGACCGTCACAGCCGCTGCACTGCCATTGTGGCCACGCTAGCGTGAATCGTGCCTCAAGGTCAGACAGCTGTAGATGAGCCACTTTATCCCTGGGACAAACCAGCACCATGATTTCCAGCAACGACTTTCGCACGGGTACCAGCATCGAGCTTGATGGTTCGGTCTGGCGAGTGGTCGAATTTCTACATGTGAAGCCGGGTAAAGGTGCAGCCTTCGTGCGAACAAAGCTTAAAAACGTACAAAGCGGCGGTGTTGTAGAGCGTACCTTCCGGGCGGGCGAGTCGGTCCCCCAAGCCAACCTGGAAAAAAGCGTTAAGCAGCATACATATCGAGAGGGCGAGCAGTTAGTCTTCATGGACATGGAAACCTATGAGGAACTGCGACTGACCCCTGAGCAGGTGGGGGACCGGGTGAAATACCTCAAGGAAGAGATGGAAGTTACCGTGCTCACCTGGAATGATCAGGTACTGGAAGTCGACCTCCCCAACTCGGTGGTCCTGGAGGTGACCCAAACTGACCCCGGCGTCAAAGGTGACACCGCCACAGGAGGCACTAAGCCCGCCACCTTAGAAACGGGTGCTCAGGTGATGGTCCCACTGTTTATTTCCATTGGTGAAAAGGTCAAAATTGATACCCGGAATGATAGCTATCTAGGCAGAGAATCCTAGTCGGCTGTGCCGCGCAGACGCTGTTGGCCCGGGCTGAAGCGCGTTTGCCCTGTGCTGGAACACGTTTGCTAAGTTGCTTAGGAGTTTAATCGAGTGGATTTGAATTTTGAAGAGCTGCGACAGCTGGTAGCTGCCCTCGACCAAACTGACGTGGCTGAGCTAACGCTCAAGAATAGCGACTTTGAGTTAACCCTACGGAAATCGACGGGTATTGTTGCACCGGTTGCGATCGCACCTGCCCCCGCGATGGTGCCCCCCCAATCCGCGCCCGTCCCGAAGGTAGCGGCTGAGCCCTCTGCCCCAACGCCTCCCCCCACCAAGGTCGACAGCAATCTTCAGGAGATTACCTCCCCCATGGTAGGTACGTTTTACCGTGCCCCAGCACCCGAAGAGCCGCCCTTCGTCAGCGAAGGCGACCGCATTCAAAATGGTCAGACTGTCTGCATTATCGAAGCGATGAAGCTGATGAACGAACTGGAAGCAGAAATTAGTGGAGAAGTCGTAGAAATCTTAGTTGACAATGCAGAACCGGTCGAGTTTGGTCAGCCTTTGATGCGAGTCAAGCCCCTGTAGGCTGTTCACCTGAAACGGCCCCAAACAACGGTACGCGCATGAACGCCCCCTCTTGATGAAGGAGCTCTGCCTATCGTAGTAGACCGCTGGCCAAATCCTGAAACTTCAGCACGATGACTCCGCGAGGGTCCCAAGCAGACGGCAGAAGCTAACAAAATCCGTTGAGCAAGATTTAAGGCCGAGTTTCTGCCTGGCTGAGAGGTAATTTGCTAGACTACCCAGAAGGGTTTTGGCAGAGGCGTTTCGCACCCGCGGTTGCCACCGCTACTACCCGTTTCTAGGCCGGCATCGGTGTCTATGACTCGTGCCAGTGCCAGTAAAGTCCATAACTTTAAAGCTGGAGGTGATGGAACGCTCAACCCTTGCCAGATTCCGACGCGAATGGGAGCTGCATGACTTCTTTGAGACGTTGTCTTTGAGGCATTAGTTGTCTTTGAGGCCCTGTCTTTGAGGCATTAAGCTTTGAAGCAGTTATCGACGTCCTCCAGAGTCCCCGCAGCAAGCGATAGCTCACCCCCAAGGTCTCCCCAATTGCTAGCCATCAAATCGCTAGCCCCCCTGTCTACGTGCAACCTTGTTTCTGCGTCCCTTTTAGGAGCAGCCAAGCTCACAGTTAAGGACAGGGCAGTTACGGGCCATCGTACAAACGCGAAACCCTGCGCCTGCAGACCTCAGCTGTACAGCTCAACGCAGAGCTGGATTAACGTTTGAGTGGCTGATTAATGCCTGAGTGCATAGACCTAACGCCGGAACCCTATTTCCGTTACCCTGTGAAGCTCAATCCCAAGCTTGAGCAACATCAAGTCTAACGATCCCATCCGACGCTTCCCAATCCGACGCTTAAGTCGGCTGTGTATAGTCGGACAGTTCTAGTCCAAAATTTCAGTTCTAGTCTCTAGAGATCTAAGACAACCCCAAAGGATAACGGCTGAGCCATCGGTGTTCGCGAGTAGCACCGAAGCACATTTGAACCGGTAATCGCTGAACGATTGCCCGTTCTAGACGGCATTGTGACGAACAATAAGGAGAAAGATATGCAGAATAGCTCTCGGCAGTCCCGCGCAAACAAGGCTGCCTCAGAGGCTCATCCCACCGCTCACACGTCGCCTTCCCGACTGTATCGACGGCTAGAAGAAGCCCTGAATACAGGCAGTGAAGTCTGGTTTAGAATGCCAGGCACCCGACTGGTCGGGATTCCCATATACCTAGACGCTGAGTATGTAGAAGTAGTTGACGTTGATGTAGCTGAAGGCTTCGAAGATGAAGACTTGCCAGAGGAACCCTATCAGCGCACTGTGTGGCTTGTCAGATTGAGCGAAATCAGTGCCATTTCCTATGCGACCGATCGTTGGTCAAAAGATCGCTTCGAGCGCCTGCTCAACCATCACAACGATCCAGAAGAATTTGAACAACAGAGCCGAGAAGGCGGCTAAAAGAGCTTGCACAATACCGGCTACATCCCCCGGCTATATCCTAAAGAGGAGCGACGATAGAGGACTATCGTCGCTCCTCTTTTTGAAGCGTTTCTCAACAGCAATGTTCGAGGGAGTAAGCCCTGTCAAGACACCGTTGACTGGGAAGCTGACGATGGTGCGGCATCCGCCGCCTTGCCCGGTCCTGAACCGCTGCCATGAATAGATTGAAGGCTGCGAAAATAGCTGCCACCAATACCCGCCAAGAAGCCAACATAGGCAATGACCTGCATCACGTAAACGTGATCGCGGTAGCCCAACAAAACCTTTAAGACGACGCCCGGGAACTGCTTATCCGGCAAAATTGTACTGGCATCCCAAAGCTGCGGTCCCAAGATGCAGGACTGACTGGCAAAGCAAAGATCGATGGTGTGAGCTTGGCTAATGGCGGCAAAAGCCGCATCTAGGTTTCGACAAACAGACACCACCAGTCCCGCCACAATCAATAACAGCAACACCCCCATAATCTGAAAAAACCGACGTAGATCGATGCGGAGTCCCCACTGGAACAAGCCAAATCCCAGTAGAGCGGCTGTTGTCAGGCCAGCAACTGCCCCGCCCACGCCGGCCAAAGTGGCTTTGAGGTGAGTAAACAAAAACAGTACCGTCTCAAACCCTTCTCGTAGTACAGCAATACAAATTAGGCTAAATAGACTCCAGCCAGCACTTTCTGCCTGCTGTGCGGACAGGGCATCTTGTACGGCATTCTCTAAGCTGCCCTTGAGCGACCTAGACTGTCGTGTCATCCAGATCAGCATCCAGCTCAGCATAATAATGGCAATACTGCCAAATAACGTTTCAATTAGTGGCTTGATAATGCCTTGGGCCTGGGGCAAAACAGCCTGTAGTTGCTGTAGACCCATTCCTAAAAACAGCCCAATCAACACACTACCCACAACACCAGCAAGGACACCGCCGTAGACCCAGCGATTTAAATGGCGCTGACCGGCTTTACCTAAACAGGCCAGTACAATACCTACCACCAGAGCCGCCTCCACACCTTCACGCAGTGTAATCACAAAAGTCGGCAGGGCCGTCGCTAAATCCATGGGGCTAAAAACAATTTGAATATATGGACCGCCACATAGGTTTGTGCGCGGTTGTTTGTGCGCGGTTGACGGCCACCTGGCGACCCGACTGGGGACTTGGACGCCCAAGATGTCCTAAGCACGTGGCTAGCGCTATAGAACCCTAACCGCTGCCGCAGAGGGGTTTTCCAGAATCAGCAACAATTGCCGCATTTCCATTATGACGCGTATTGCAGTCATCGCGTTTTTATAGCTGGGTCACTTTGCTTGAGCCTCTGAGTCGGACGAATCCTTGGTTCACAAAGCGTGCCGTGACTCGCAATCTGAATCAATTTTTCGCAGATTACTAAACCTGTATCCGCAAAGACACTTTCTTCGTCCCGTTGCTAGGGACAAGGCTCAGCCCTGAAAGCCTTTAGCCGGCTGCCCTCAACCTCGACATCGGAACAATCAATCCGTCAACAGCGACATCATGCGAGGCCAATTTCCCGGAGGCGAGCCTGTAAATACTCCCCGGCTGACTGCACCGGGAAACGGGTAGCTCCACCGGTACGGGCAATGCACTGAGGCAAAGGCGTTAGATCAAAGCTGGAACGAGGATGGACGAAAAAGGGCATCGAGAATCTACGATCACGACGACTATCAGGATTCGTCACTCGATGGGTGGTGCTCTTCAGCAGCCCATTACTGAGCGCCTGCAGCATATCCCCCGTATCCACAATGACCTGACCTGGAATGGGCTGAATCGGTAACCATTCCCCGTTCGCCTGGAGCAGCTCCAACCCCGCACTGGTGGCTTCGCAGAGCAACGTAATCAGGTTGATATCTTCGTGGGGGGCCGCACGCATGCTACGAGGCGCCGCATCGGGGGGCACGGGCGGATAGTGTATCACCCGTAAAATGGAGTTGCCGTGCCTCACCTCAGGCATGAACCAGTCTGTCGGCTGTCCCAAATACAGTGCGCAGGCTCTCAGGAGCTGTATCGAACAAGTTTCAAGCTGCTGAAACAACGTTGTCATTGCAGGCTGAAACTGAGGGACCTCCTTCGGCCATCGATTCGGCATCGCCTGATCGTCCGGCCGACCCACATGCCAAAACTCCTTTAGGTCCGGGACGCCATGATCTTTAGCGTGCTCCTTACCAAAGCGAGTGAAGCCTCGCTGCCCCTTAAGCGCGCGCTCCTCATACCGACGCTTTGTCGGCTCAGGTAGGGCAAAAAAGGCTTCGGCAGAACCATAGGCAGATTGAATCAACCGGTCGTCTATCCCGTGATCCTCTAGGGCAAAAAAGCCAAATCGCTCCAGAGCTTCGCCTAGAGATTGAACAAATTGCGCGGGATGGGCCGTAAAATCACGTAAGCTCAGCACCGGAATCGTTTGGACAAGCATGCTACTCAGGCACAAACATCAAATGGATGGGATCTAAAAAAACGCGCCAAGGTAAAGGTTTAGACCGAAGCTGACCCCAATGATGTCGGGACAGTTGGGCCTGTAGTCGCCCTTGACCTCCAACCGTATTTAATCGAATGACGATATGTTCAGGCCGCTCCCAAACGTCGGCTAGATCACAAAGAACTGTATTGTACTCAACTTGCCCCAGATCGCCAGTGCCAGAAGGTGCCTGATATTTCTCTGCTGCTGACATTTCAGGAGATTCCAATATATCAAGAAACGTCAAATGTTCTGCGCGAATACCAACGTATCCGCGAACATCTGTTGTCATGCCTGGCCCAGAAAGCTTCGCCTGCCAGTCAATTGCGTTGATCTCTACAATATGAGACTGTACATCGAGACGCTTAAAAGAAGAGAGATTTTCCCACCCGGTTAGCTCAGCCACACGACGGGTCGCTGGCTGTGTAAAGACAGTGTGACGATTTGCGAACATGGCTTGCTGGCCTCCTTCCAATACCAGCAGTTCTGAACAGCTTTGATAAGCTTCGTCAAGGTGATGGGTGACCCAGAGGGTCAGACCCGAAAAGTGTTTCAGCCTGACCAAAAGCTGCTCTGCAAGTCGGGGTCTGAGGTATGGATCGAGGGCCGATAGCGGTTCATCCAACAGTAGCAGTTGGGGTCTGGGTGCTAAAGCACGTGCCAGTGCCACCCGCTGTTGCTGGCCGCCGGACAGCTGATGGGGATATTGATGCGCCAACCGACTCATATCTACAGCCGCCAGCTCTTCTCTGACGCGTCGGAGCCGCTCTCCTGGCGATAGATGATCCAGCCCGAAGGCAACATTCTGCTGCACGGTGAGATGGGGAAACAGCCCATAGTGTTGCGGGAGCCACCCTACAGTGCGATCGCAACAGGCCAGGCGATGCTTCTTCCTAGATTGCGGCGCTTGTTGATACCAGCACACATCGTCAAAAGTAATCTGGCCGCTATCGGGTTCAGCGAGTCCTGCCAGGCAGCGTAATAGCAGTGTTTTGCCCGTGCCTGACGCACCTAAAATCCCCACCACCTGGGCCGAGGTCGTAAAATTAACCCGCAGGCAACAGTCTCCTAGCTGCTTTTGGATCGCCACTGTCAGACGCTTAGGCACCCGAAACGGTTGGATTGAAGGGTTTTGTTTTAGGGGCTGTCGTTTTACAGCGTTTCTAATGGTCTGTTTTTTTGCAGCTCGACCGCCTGTCGTCGTCGTTTCCTGAGTACAAGCGTTTCTTTCCCCATCAAGAAAACGGGGGATTACCCTCAAGGGCCAGGGCCATCGCCGTTGACTCAGCCCAGGCAAAATCTGTATGGCAATGAGCAACAGCACAAACAGAATCGCTGTTCCTCGCCAGGCTTGCTGTAGATCTCCAGCTTCAGCCGCAAAATAAATTGTCATGGGCAACGTCTGGGTCCGCCCCGGCAGATTACCGGCCAGTAACAACGTCGCCCCAAACTCTCCCAAGGCTCGCGCCAAGCTCAGTAAGATACCCGTTCTTAGGCCTGGCCAAGCCAGGGGCAACGCAACCTGAAAAAAAACTTTTAGTTCGTTCGCCCCTAGCGTCCGGGCCAGACCTAATAAATCTTGCCGTAGCGGCCCAAAGGCACCGACCGCCGAACGATACATCAGCGGAAAAGCCACAATCGCTGCACTGAGCACCCCGGCCCAGGGGGTAAACACCACTCCCCCCAACAGGCTCAGTGGCCCTTGGTCACCCAGGGCCCAGAGCAGCACAAACCCCACCACCGTAGGCGGTAGCAGTAAAGGCAACAACAACAGACCATCGACACTAGACTGCCCTTTACCCTGATAGTGAACCCGGCCATAGGCCATGAGCGTCCCTAGCATCGTAGTGATACAAGTTGCTAGCCCAGCAACCTGGACCGAGGTCCAAACCGCCGACCACGGCAATCCCTGAGCGCCAGTGAGAGACATCAACATCTGCCCCTAGGGAAGGACAAAGCCATAGCGCTCAAGGATAGACTGGGCAGTTGGCTGCTGGAGGAAATCAAGATACGATCGGGCCCCTGGCAAGACAGCCGTTGAGGACAGAATGGCACTCTCGTAGCGAATTGGACGATGGGCCGCTGCAGGAATCTCCGCGATGATGCGGACCCGATCGCTCAGAGCGGCATCGGTGGCATAGACAATCCCTAAGTCCACATGCCCTTGGGCGACCAGCGCTAGCACCCCCCGCACGCTACTGGCATAGACCAGATTATCGGTGACCGCCTCTAGCAAATTTAAGGAACGCAGCGCTTCTTCGGCATACTGTCCGGCAGGGACGGTCTGGACTTGGCCAATGGCAATGCGATGGGCCTGACTCAGATCATCCAGCCGCTGTAACGAGGAGGACAAGGGTGCGATCGCAACCAGGCGATTCGTTAACAGCACTCGCCGTTCCAGAACCCGGTTCTGGTCAGCCAGTCGCTCCACCGGTTGCTGCCCAGCTGCAATCAATACATCCACCGGCGCGCCCCGCGAAATTTGCTGCTGTAGCGTGCCAGATCCTCCCCAACTATAGACAACATCTATTTCAGGATAATCCGCCTCATAGAGGGCCTCTATCTCGGTCAATGCCTCCTCTAGACTGGCTGCCCCGGCAACCGTCAAGCGCGTCTTAGCCTGACCACACGCCATCACCGTAAGCGCAAGCGTAAGGGCCACCCAGGGCAATCCCAGTCGTATTCGAAACAAACCCATCAAAATAACCGTTCAAGCAGCCCCTGCCCCGCCCGTGTCCATCGCAGTCGTCCCTTACTTAGATGCCAAAACCCTAGTGAACAATGGACTCGGCACACCAGTATAGCGTCGGCCATAGCAACCTGAGAAAAGGCCACGGCCAGAACCGTCGTTTTTCTGGCGGGAAAGCTACAGGTTGAACCTAGTGGTCTGTCAACACTCAGCATTAGGGTCGGCGATGACGGTGAAATAGTGAAATAGAGCGGTAGTGAAATAGTCGAAGGTCTCTATTTCAAATGGGCTTAAGGCCAAACGCTACTTCACGATTCACCCATCACTATTTCACTGGCATGACCCAAATTTCGAGTCTTGACGCTGCACTAGACAGGGTTTAAGGAGAGTTTTCAACGCTGCCAGCCCTGACTCTAGAACGCCACAACACAGGATAAAGGGATGGTAGGACCTATTCAGTGGAGCTATTCAACGGTCATACCCTTCACTATTCAGAGAACATTCAGCGACCAGAAGGCACCGCAGCCGGAATCGGCAAGTGCAACAGCGCGAGGGATTGCTCCAGCGCAGTCACACGATTCGGCAACTGGTGCGAAGGGGGCAACTGTTTCAGCACCTCCAAACAGTGCAGCCGTCGGTCAACCTGGCCACTGGCACCGACAAGAAAGACCGCTCGCCGCTGGGCCAGCGCGTCTTTGATCAGTGTTTCCAGGGCTAAAACAGCGGTTACGCCAAGGCGAGGCACATTGTCGAGATCTAAGATCAAGACATCATAGTTGCCAACAATCGAAAGTCGTCTGGAGAAAGATTTAGCCGCCCCAAAGCTCATGGGGCCGCTGAGGTGAAACATCAGCACCCGCCCTTTAGCGGCGCTCAACAGGATTTGCTCCTGAGGGGATAGCCACATTTCGCCTTCCCCACGGGTCACGGCTTTGACTTCTTTCACCTGAAGATCAGTCAAATTCTTGACAGTCAGCAGATTGGCCACAAAGACCCCCACAGCCACGGCCACCACTAAATTGACGAACACCGTCAACCCGAGCACCAAATACATGACCCCCGCCCCCTTAGTTGAGAGACGATGTGCACGTTTAATAAATCCCCAGTCAATAATATCAATACCGACCTTTAGCAAGATCCCAGCCAGAACCGTACTGGGAATCGGCTCCGTCAACGGTGCCGCCTTGACCACAATCAGCAGCAATACGGCCGCGTGGATCATGCCAGACAGCGGCGTCTTCCCCCCCGCCTTTACATTGACCACCGTCCGCATCGTTGCCCCAGCCCCCGGTAATCCCCCAAGAAAGCCAGACAGAAGATTGCCGATCCCCTGACCAATGAGCTCCCGATCAGAATCATGCTGAGTTCGGGTGAGGTTATCGGCAACCAGCGATGTTAAGAGCGAATCCAGGGCACCCAACGTGGCCAGCATCAGGCTGTAGCCCAGCATCAGTTGAAGATTACCGTAAGTCAATGCTGGCCAATGGAGCGTCGGCAGCCCCGACGGAATATCGTCAATGCGGGCAATCGCATCGTAGGGCATCAACGGCGCCGCTGCCCAAGGGAACTGCCAAACGGACAACAGCGTTACCGCCACCAAGGCAATCAGCGGTGCCGGCAAGACTCGGTTTAAACGGGCAGGGGCCCCAAAGACAATGGCTAACGTGAGAAAACCTAAACCCGCGGCGTACGGATTAATATCCGTCAGATAGCTGGGCATCTGCCGCAACGCATCGATTACCTTGGCAGTTTCGGGATACCCCAGCAATGGCCCCACCTGCAGCACAATAATGATGAACCCAACACCAGACATAAAGCCTGAGATCACCGGGTACGGCATCAACGTGATGTACTTTCCTAGCCGCAGGGCCCCCATCAAAATCTGAAACAGTCCCCCCAGCATGACAACGGTAAAGGCCATCGCCAACCCGTTTTGAGGATCACTGGCCGCCAAGGAAGTAAAAATAGAAGCCATCACCACCGTCATGGGCCCCGTGGGTCCCGAGATCTGAGACGGGGTCCCGCCAAAGAGCGCAGCAAAAAACCCAACGCAAATCGCGCCATAGAGCCCTGCGATCGCACCTGCCCCCGAGGTCACACCAAAGGCCAACGCGAGCGGCAGCGCCACAATCGCAGCCGTGATCCCCCCAAAGAAATCGCCTCGCAAATTGTTCAATGCTAGGCCGTGAACCCAGGTTCTTGGCAGACTAATCATGATATGTGTCTAATCCCAGATGCATATAACCCAAATGCGCAGAATGCGCAGATATAACGCTCACCGCAGAGAACGTTTTGGCACTTAAGCGATCAGCGCCAAAGTCCAGCGACCTGCCGTTACCTACATTGCTTTGCAGCACGGCGATATTAATCGTTGTAGCGTCACACGCTATCTCGTCACTGCGCTACACCGATGGTAAACAAGAACGCGAGTGAAACAATCGGGGCAATCTAAAAGAAATTCCGCAAACTCCTGCCTTTTGTTCCCTTATCGAAGCCTCTAGCATGACACACCAGAAACGAGCTCGTTAGAGATTCAATCAGCAAAACTTTGTCAGCCCAAAGGTTTCAGCAACACGATCAATCTTCAGCACATCCACCGCGCCGCCAACGAAGTACGAGCCGACCACTACGATGTCAGCTCATGTCTATAGCAAGATTCAACGACATTGAGCTCGAATGCTATCAGCCAGACAGCTCCCAAAAAGCGCTTGCTGTTACAAAAACAGAATTTGTTCCAATTTAGCCCTAACAACGAATAACCATTCTTTAGAAATAAAGGAAACAATTAACATTTTTCATACATTCGAAATATTAAAGGTGATCACACCTTCCACGCTGTTAAGCACCTGTTAAAAAGCAACAAATGTCAAAAAGCAAAGATACCCCTCCAACAAACTCAGCTCCCATCGCCATCGCCAAGTTCCTGAAGAATTCGGTCAATTTTAGCTCGGTGAGCAATCTGCCAATCCGCCAAGGACTCAGACATATCACGCCCATGGCGTTGCTGCGCCACAGACAGTACAGCCGTCTGCTGCTGGCGGGGCACCACCACAATCCCTTCCTCGTCGGCGACAACGATATCACCAGGGTGAACCGTAACACCCCCACAAAGCACTGGCTGATTCAACGTGCCGGGTCCCTTTTTCTGACCAGGGATCGGCATCACACCGCGGGCAAACACCGGAAACCGATGAGACCGAACCTCAGCCACATCGCGAATTACTCCGTCCACAACAAACCCCGATATGCCTTGTTGCTGGGCTGTCGCACAAACGTTTCCACCCGAAACAGCATAGTCATGGTCACCGGCCTGAACAACCACAACAGCACCCACCGGCGCTCGATAAATCGCCGCGTGCAGCATCAAGTTATCACCAGCACCACAACTCACCGTATAAGCCGGCCCAGCAATCCGAGGAATCTGCGGCCACATCTCACGAATGCCACTATCCATAAACTGTTCGCGCCCCAACGCATCAGCGTAGGTGGTCGGAGAGAGTGCCGAAAAGTCAGTGTAGTCAGACATCAGAAAATCTATGATTAGGTTGGCTGCTCGGACAAATCGCCCCTATGACCAATTGGCAGTCGTCAAACGTCAAATCCAGCAGGACAAAGCTTCACTGCTATTCATCGCACCTAAGCAGCAAGCTCTCTCTACTCAGGGTACTAGCTTGAGTTTGACACCTAAAT
>JBCBOC010000057.1:0-10847 GCA_039821475.1 Cyanobacteria bacterium J06632_22
CCCTGCTCAACGACAAGCTCTTGAACAATACCGCCCACTTGGGGACTGAGGTTGACGGTGCGAAAGGGCTCAACTTCACCGCTAGCGGTGATGCGGACCGTCAGCTCGGTCGTCTCCACAGGAACGGTCAGTGCCGTGGCGTCAAAGGCACTATTGCGATTGCGGAGGATACTGGCGGCGATAACGGCGGTTCCCAGTAAACCGATGGCGGCCAGCGTGAGTATCCATCGAAAGGGGTATTTAACTTTGCCAATCAGAGGTAGCTGCATGGGGCTGTGTTGAGGTCCCGGTGGGGCCATCAACAAAAAGATTAGGTCTAGATATGAACGTCAGGCGTTGCCCGCTTTTCAGCTTAGCGAATTGCCACAGAAGCTGCCGTGGGTGCACCAACTAGGGACCAACTAGGGACCAACTATCGGTAGGCTGGGAGGTGCATTGATTCGGAGGAGATAGGGTTATGACCACTCTCGGCGTTGGGATTGTCGGTACCGGCTTTGGCCAGAAGATTCACATTCCGGGCTTTAAGGCCCACCATCGAACTGAGGTGGCGGCGGTATATCACCGGGATGAGGAGAAGGCTCGTGCGATCGCAACCGAGCACCAAATTCCCCACGCCTGTACCACCGTCGACGATCTAGTAGCCCTGCCTGAAATTCAAGCGGTTGCCGTTTCCACGCCGCCTTTCCTGCATTACGACATGGCCAAGACCGTCTTGAAAGCTGGCAAACATCTCTTATTGGAAAAGCCCACAACCCTCAATGTCCAAGAAGCGAGAGAACTACAGCAGCTCGCGCAACAGCATCAGGTAGCCGCTGTAATGGACTTTGAGTTTCGCTTTGTCCCGGTCTGGCAACGATTTGCTGAACTACTGGCGGATGGCTACGTCGGGCAAAAGCGGCTGATTAAAATTGACTGGCTTGCCGGTAGTCGGGCCAACCCCCAACGCGGCTGGAATTGGTACGCCCAAAAGGATAAGGGTGGTGGGGCACTAGGGGCGATTGGCTCCCATTTGTTTGATTACATTGCCTGGCTGTTTGGCCCCGTGGACCGACTTTGCGCACAAATGAGCACGTCCATTTCTGAACGCCCTGCCCCCGATGGCACCATGCGCCCTGTCGATGCGGACGATACTTGCACAATGCTGCTGTCCCTGGCCGATGACACCCCCTGCCAGGCAACGATTAGCTCCGTTGCCTACGCGGCGCGGGGACACTGGGTCGAGGTTTACGGCGAGAAGGGTACGCTAGTGCTGGGCAGCAGCAACGCCAAAGATTACGTTCATGGCTTTACGCTGCAAGGCAGCCAGGGCGGTGCCCCCTTAGCGCCCATGGAGATTCCGGAACGGTTAGCCTTTCCCCACGTCTACGATGACGGGCGACTCGCGCCGTTTATTCGCGTAGCCAACCACTGGGTGAACTGCATCGACAGTGGTCAAGTGACGGCACCGTCTCTTGCTGAAGGTGTGTATTCGCAACTGCTGATGGATTTGGTTCATCAGTCTCACCAGTCGCAGCGCTGGGTTGAGGTTCCAGAGTAAGGAATTGGGCGAATTGAGTCTGTAGTTGTGTCGTGCAACAAACGCGTTATGGCCAGTTGTAACTGTATTAAAACTGGTACCTCATTTGATCTGTGGCTCCACCCAGTTGGTGCTGCAGCAGCAAGTCAAGTGAGAAGCACTATAGTTCACAGCCTTCTTTCTGCATCTGTTTTAAGGCATGCCGTCATCTCGTCCCTTTAGTCAACTCAGCGACCATCCATCTTCCTCATCGATTCAACGGGCGGTGACGCGGGTGCTGGAGCGCGAAGCACTTCGCAATGAGCGCTGGGTGGCCTATGTGCGGGCAGCCATGTTGGTGGTGTCTGCCTGTTTAGATACGCTGGTATTTTTCTTTCCCCAAACCCTATTGCGGCAAGACAGTGTCCCGCCGACCGTTGCGCTGATCAGTTGGGTGGGGTCTATTGGTGCACTGACCATTGCGGGCCTCCTTAACCACCGATCGGGGGTGCGGCACCTGGCTCGCCTGCAAACGGTTATTCCACTGTTCGATGGCGTTCTGCTGGGCATCTTTATCGCCAATATTTGGTCGGTTTTAGGGCAAACCCAACCGCAAATTATTATTAACGTCACGGCTTTTTGTTGCCTGCTGGCGTTGACCGGAGCGATTCGATTTCGTCGGGGTGCGTCAGCCACAACGACGGTTTTAGCACTGGCTGACTTCGGCTATGCCGCAGCACTGTTTGGGCTTAATCCGGCCATTGCCGTATTTGCGGGGACGACGATCACGGCTATCGGTGCCCTGGGCATGCTGATTAGCGGCCTAGTACGACGACAGGTCAAAAACGAGGCTGGGCGGGCCCTAATGACGCGTTTTCTGCCAGAGCAGCTCGTAGATGCTGCCTTTGATACGCCGCTGGCACTCCTGCAACAGCCCCGCAGCTGTGAAGTCACCGTGCTTTTCTGTGACCTTCGCGGCTTCACTCAATATTCAGAAAAGCTGAGTCCGGCTGAGGTTTTGGGCTTTCTCAGCCAGTTCCAGGGCTATCTTTCCAGTACGGTTGAGCAGCACGGGGGAACGGTAATTTCTTTTATGGGTGACGGCATGATGGCCGTTTTCGGGGCGCCCCAGTCGCTGCCGGACCACGCCGATCAGGCGCTCAAAGCGGCCCAAGCGATGCTGCACTCCATCCATCAGGTATGTCCCCTGGCAATGGGGGTGGGGCTACACACAGGGCTCGTTGTGGCGGGCTGCCTTGGCACTGAAGGGCATCTGGAGTTTAGCGTGATTGGCGATACCGTGAATGTGGCCTCACGGATCGAGTCTTTGACGAAGCAAATGGGGCAGCCCTTACTGATCAGTGCGACGACACAGCAACAGTTAACGAAGCCAACCCTGCGCTCCCTGGGTCCCCAATCTATTCGTGGCCGCTCAGCCCAACTGGAACTTTATACCCTGGCGGAGTGAGATACCGTCAGTACTACGGTCGTGATCCATGTTCCGTTACGGGCACCTTAGAGTATGCTTCGGGTATTCCTACGGCGTAGGCCGCACCGTATCCTGCCCCGCCCACCACATCTGGCCTGCCCATCACCAACGTGGAAACTTTTGTCCTAATGGATTTCGCGGCCGCTACAGGGCATCATTGCGGATGTCTTAACGAGGGTGGCCAAAGCTATTCTGAGCGGGTAGGCTGTTGTTCTCCTGCTTGTTGATATGGAACAGGCAACAGAGCCCCCAACGGGAAATTAAGTCATGTCACTACAAAAGCTGTCCATCGCTACGCTCCAAAAGGTGCAGAGCTATATTCGACAGTCGCTGCAGATTCCTGAGCTAGAGTCTCATCCCCGACCAGACGCCCAGGGCGATAATCTCGATGAGATTCCTGAGCCCAGTTCTCTGGATGGTTTGGGGGACCTTTTCCGGGTCGGTAGCACGCCAGATGAAAACGTATCTACGCCGAATCTGGACGGTCGCTGGTTTGTCAGCACCGTTGACGCCGGACGGGCCCTGACGCGTTTGCCGATTCAGCTCAAGCCTGATCTGCGGCTGGTGACTTATCTATATCGCACCGAAGAGTTAGGAGAGGGGGTGACCTGGGCAATTCCAGAGCAGCTCGGCACAACAGCCGAGCTAGAGGCTGCCTTAGCCACGGCGACTGACCTTGATAATCCGCCGTACCCTGAAGGAGCATTGCTTAAGGTCATGTCTGGGATAACGGGAGATCGATCTGTCCTGTCTTTTGTGACTGCATCCATTCTGCGCCGGGAACTCGATGAGTTTGGTCGCACAGGTAGTCGCTGTGACTGGAGCCACCACCGATTTATAGCGACGGTACCCAAGCAGCGTGAGTGGAAATGGCGAATGACGCCGCCCAGCGATTTGTTGCCTAAAGCTCGGTTATTACCCGACGGGCAAGCTGCTGTGGAGTTTTACACCTGTCGAGTGGTAGCTCCCATCGGCATCTATCGACATGTGGATCAGTATCAGGCAAGAAGTTATCTGGCTAAGTCCATGGACCAACCCGTGGCCACGGTCCCTGCACCCGTGGTGTCTGTCTGATGCCATTGTCCGGGTCGCTGGGTTTGTCTATAGCTCTCGCCGCATAGGGCAATCTTGGCACTCAAGTACTGAGTATGATCGCCAAGTAGCCCGCCGTCGTGCACACCCCCCAAGCAAGAGCCCTTGTGGCGACGGCTATATGTCCAAACCTGACAAAAGCTAGCGTTTTTCAAACAATTGCACCAGTTAGCCATAGGGCTCTCATAGCTCAGGTTAGAGCGTTATCTTGAGGCTATGGATTTTCACCATGTGCGGTTTTACGTAGACGATGCCCGCCGCTGGGCTGAATGGTTAACCCAAACGCTACAGTTTGCCTGGGTGGGAGAATCTCAGCAGCTGATGGACGATACGGTATGGCTGCGTCAGGGCGCAGTACAGATTGCTCTGACGGCACCACGGTGCGATCGCAGTCCCATTGCACAGTATCTCCGACAACATCCCCCTGGGGTAGTCGATGTTGCCTTTGCGGTGCCCGATCTCCCGGCTACCCTACAAAGGCTATGGCGACAGGGGGCAAGGCTACTTCAGCCCATCCAGAGACGGCTATTAGGCGGCCTTTCGCGCCCCTGTGCTCAAGTGGCGGGCTGGGACGGTGTCGTGCACACCCTAGTTCAGGTGGAGAATTCTACGCCCCCTGCTGCAGCTGTGGGTGACAGCGACTGGGCCGTCGAGATTGATCATGCGGTACTCAATGTCCCGAAGGGTCAGCTCCAGCCCGCAGTGGCCTGGTATGCTCAAACCTTTGGCTTCCAAACTCGGCAGCGATTTGATATTCAGACTCCAACCTCAGGGCTGCATAGCCAGGTACTGGTTCATCCCCAAGGGAATGCTCAGATGCCCATCAACGAGCCCAGCACCGCTAATTCACAGATTCAGGAATTTTTGCTAGAAAATCGAGGGGCTGGAATCCAACACATGGCGCTGCGCACAGCCGATTTATTAAAGACCGTGACACGACTACAGACCAGCGGACTGCGCCGTCTATTTGTACCCCAGGACTATTATCAGCAGCTCACCCACCGTTCCGGCTATGACGCTCAACCCATCGACTGGACAACTGTCCGCCAACAGCAACTTTTAGTCGACTGGCCTGCGACACAACCCCAGGCGCTGCTGCTTCAGACCTTTACAGAGCCGATGTTTGAGCAGCCTACCTTCTTTTGGGAACTCATCGAACGACGGCAGTACTGTGAGTCGGGTCAGGCTCAGCTTGCCCAAGGGTTTGGAGAAGGCAATTTTAAAGCCTTATTTGAAGCTGTAGAACGTCGTCAACAGTGCCGAACGGTCTCTGGGTAAGCTGGACTATCGCAAAAAACAGCTCACGAACCAGAACAAAATCAACGTGACAATTGCTGCGATCGCACTTTGCTGAGCAACGCTAATGTCACCGCCCTGCTGCCCAATTAGACTCAGGACGGCAAACCCTAAGACCAGCCCAATGAGTAAGGTTCCAGTCGAGAGTAGAAATGCCCGCCAAAAGCGCCGTTCCTTACGGTTGAGAAAATAGATTGACACAGCCACGCCAAATCCCAGGGCGACAGATGCGCCAGTGCCATCCGACGCAGTAAACCAGCAGAGGACCGCCAGCGTTAAATAGATGACCGAAGGCCATAGAATATCGTCGCGACTGGGCGTATCTAGCCACCCCTGGAGCCATTCTGGGGGTTGGGCTGGGCGGTTTGCAGCTTCGGCTTTTGCCGCGACCTCCGCCTGCTTTTCTGCAAAGCGAATCCGGTCAGGCACCTTGATCTTGCCTTCTTGCCGGAGTCGGAGACGGTCCATCAAAATAGCATCATAGGCGGCTTCGATTTGCGCCTTGCGTTGTGGATCCTCGCTCAGTTCATCAATCAATCGCTGCCGCGCAGACTGGACCTCTTCAAAGGAAGCGGCATCGGTCAGACCCAGCGTTTCGTATGAATTTTGATCGCTCATTCAAAACCCTCTTGCAGATTCAAGGCCATGACAAGGTAAGTGTGAGTGGTTTAGCGGGTTCTGCGCTACCTTACAGGGGCCCAACTGCTTGAATCTCCATCAGCTTTCTTTGCACCCGATTTTAACCAGTCCGACCAGTAAATCGTCGTCAAGTGACGCAAATGTCACAGAACACCCTAACGGATGACCTCCAGCATTCTTAATGGCCTGATCCAGCAGTGTCGTAATCCAGCAATGGCAGGCTCTAGCAGTCAGATCACTGGCTTAAATATTGGCTGGTTCAGACATATAGATATGTCATCTTCAGCTATGTCGTCACCAGCGGTCCCCGGCACCATGAGTGGCTAACACCATAATTTTCCTTACTTATAGTATTGTGCCATCCCCTAGAATGCTTAGCGCCTATCTAAGACTGTGTTTTTCAAGAATGGTCTATACCTACTCGACAAAGGCTAGTGTCGATAGCAGTTGCAGGGCCCATTAAGCCTCAGGATCGCTCTTGTATCCGCCATTATCAAGGGTTTCAGCGAGGCATCATACCTTCTTAGCGAAGCCCTTATCAGAGCCTTAGAGCACGCGTTAAAGCAACATAAATATATAGAGACCGTAATTTCCCATAGATCGGGCCCAACTCGGTTACGAGCAACTCAAAAATACACTAAAAAAATCCCCATATTTCACTACGGCGATTCTCTGGATTATTTGATATGGTGTGGATGCATTATGAAATCTTCGCTGAAACTGGCGAAATCTTATGAATTAAGTCTCTAGGAAGTCTTCAGGGTAACCTAGCTTTCTTGGGGCGCAGTTACTTTTATTACCCCCTGACCTGTACATTTCTGACCCGTACATATCTTCGGTGCGATTATGACTATGGCCTCTGCCAAGATTCTCGTCGTTGACGACGACCCTGCTATCCGAAACCTAATCCATCGCTTTTTAGCCAAGCAGTCGTATCAAATGGAATCTGCTGAGGATGGCAAAAGCGCATTGGCCGTTTTTGAGCAGTTTAATCCCGATTTGGTCGTTCTGGATGTCAATCTTCCGGACGCAAATGGTTATGACCTTTGCAAAGAGATGCAGTCGCGTACCGGTGTATTTGTGCTAATGCTGACCAGCCGCACCGACGAAGCTGATAAAATTCGCGGCTTTAACCAAGGCGCAGACGACTATATTACCAAGCCCTTTAGCCTGGGCGAGCTTGAAGTTCGAGTTGGCGCGATTCTGAAGCGTCAGCGTCCGGTTACCGCCGCTGAGCAGCAATGTTTAACCTTTAATAAGCTGGCTATTGACCCCATTCGCAGGGAAGTCACCCTAGATAGTGAGCTAGTCCCGCTCACGGCCCTTGAATTTGATTTGCTACATTTCCTAGCCAGCCATCCGGGTCGAGTGTGGCGTCGAACGGAACTCATTCAAAAGGTTTGGGACTACGAATACGTGGGCGACCAGCGCGTGGTAGATGTCCACATTGGTCAAATTCGCAAAAAAATCGAAATTGACACGACTCAGCCCACTTTAATCCAGACAGTACGTGGCGTGGGTTACAAGTTCGAACCGCCTGAAATGTCCATGGCCGCAGTGGAAGCAGAAGCAGGCTAAGCTAAGTCCCCGTGCTCCACGTAATCATCGAAGCGGATATGAGCCGCCAGCTGTTTAATGGGCTATTGAATTAGGCGAGTTGAGTTAAGCGTTTAGATGTGTTGTTCGCCAGGTCTGCTCAGACAAGGTTGCTGGGTCGGATTTCGGGGGCCGCACTGAGCTACACTAATGTCAGTCAATGTAGTACGTTTGAATTAAAGCATTTCTTTTCTTGTATGTTGAGAGGAAAAGCGCTGAATCTACGTTCAAACCAAGCGCAATAATGTGTTGCCGCTGTGTCGCCACATTGTGTCGCCATCGATTCTAGATCGTCAGGCAAAAGCGCTGGAACGAAAGTTGCACATCGCCTGTCCTAATACTTATAGCGTCCACAACTTTGCGTAGAACAGTACTGGTACCTACTAGAGTCATTCTGGTACTCAAGGGCTGATTATTCTATTGGCACTGAGGGCATTGATATTGGCCGCCGCGACACAGTCGAATGCTTTGAATCTTTCGCTTTCTGTGTCGGTAGATGGGTCAAAAAAAAAGCCCGCTGTTACAGCGGGCCTGGCATGCAATTTAGGAAAATTAGACGCTAACGGGGCGTCAGCGATTAGGCTGAGTTTCGACTGGCGTTTCGTGTTTTCCAAGCCATAGAGATAATCTGGCTCCAGCGGCGCTTGACACGCTTGGGGGTCCAACCTAACTGACGAGCGATTTCAGCATCAGACGGGGTGGCGCGCTGGGGATCCTGCATCTGCTGACGTTTTAGTACGAGCAGGCGCTGCTGATCGTCGTCGAGTTGAGCCACAAAAGTCGACCATTGGCTGGCAGAAAGGCCAAGGTTTTTATCCAGGTCGGCGCCCAACCATTGATGGACTAACTCCCAATTGTGAAACTGAGCGAACTTTTCAACGTGGTACTTAAACCGCTGTTGCAGATAGTCCCGCTGGCGTGGTGTCAGCCCTAATACCTCGTCAATTTCAGAAGCCGCCATGTCTTCGAGACGCAGAGCTAAGTAATCGATACAGGCCTCTTGGCCCTGCTCCTCTAGGTATTCCACAAGTTCGTTAACGATGCGATCTCGGAGAACTGCCTCCGCCGGATCCGTTACATCTGCAACCATCTGTTCACGAATCTGCTGCAGAGCTGGGGAACGGGAATAGCCTTCTGCGTCCTCTCCCTTGGGAGAATCAACCGCCATTTCAATGTCAACACAGGTTTCGGCGGGCTGTTTGCGGGCAAAGGACTGGGCTCTGAGCACGACCAACTGCTGGTTGTAGCAGCCCGGCAGAGCAATGCGGCGCTTGGCATACTGCTCGCTAAACGCCATATACTCAGCCAGCTCTAGTCGCGTGCGGGGCGTATAGTCCGGCTCGACGTGATTTTCACGGCGAAAGGCCTTAAGAACTTCAATATAGAACCCCTGGAGGAAGTCTTCCAGAAGGTTGCAACGAGCCTGGAAACCCAGCTGGGCCTGCGCTGGTGCAATGTAGCGATAGGCGATGGCACTCAGGCGGCTATGCAGTTCAGTGCGACCATTCCGGGAGCCCAGTTTGTAGTATTCAATATATTTGTTAAGCCGATTTTCAGCGAGCGACACCTGCCATGCATTGACTTCACCGCTTGCTTGGATTCGATCGCTTTTTCGACAAATGCGAGTGACTTCGATAGCTAGCCGCGTGGCGACGGTATGAATCACCGTTTTGCTGCCGTTAACCGCCACCTGAAGCTGATCGACAATGAAGCGAATGAGGGTTTGATCTACCGCGCATAGCGGCAGCTCACAGCTGGGATAAGATTCTGCAGGCGGACGATGGCCGGCGGTTGGATGTAAAAGGACGTTAGAGGTTGCTGGACTAGCAGTGGGCTGGGTTGTTGCGGGATTGAGGCTAGACGGTTGCGAAATCGATAGAGTAGATTGAGCTTTCACGAGTAGATCTCCTAGTAATGCACGCCAGTCAGAGAGAATCGCCTAGGGCAGAAAAGTCAGCCAGTGGCCGGTCTCTCGTTTGATTGACAGTTTCAATTTAGGAGTTCTCAACCTGGAACACTTGATTCGCTGTGTCACTATCCGAACCAACTGTCACATAGCGATTGGCACAAGCGCCTTGAGCAAACGGTAGATTGGCCATAGATGAACCTGAACGATAGGTAGATAGGACATTAGAGCGTCTGAGCAGGGACTGGAACTGGCCGCGACAAGTCTAAACCGGCTTGTGACAGTTGAGTAGACAGTCCATTCCTCAGACACCTGGTTGTGCACTGTCATTTGCACACTATTTAAGTGTTACGGTATGCAGACGAACCAATCCGGTGGATTTTTAGAAGTCTGTGATAAAGGTTGCATGCAGAAACAGGTCTTGATTAATAACGGTTGATAAAGTCGTGACGGTATAGGCATGGACAACGCAGTTTCTTCGACAACGGCCTCAGCCACCGGCAAGATGGCTTATCTGGACTGTCCTTCTGGGATTGCCGGGGACATGTGTCTAGGGGCCATTGTTGACGCTGGTATGCCGCTAGCAACTTTAATTGAGCGATTGGCTCAGCTGGGGTTAAGCCATGAATATCGACTGGTCGAGCATAGGGTGCAGCGCCAGTCTCAGATAGCAACTCAGGTGCAGGTGCAGCTGGTGGCAACGCAAGAAACGCCCCCCAGCCATCAAGATCATCGCGCCTCCGAGCATCCGCCTGTCGACCTTAGGACTGACAAACCTGATCATCACGGACATGAGCATGACGGGCCTCATCACCATGAGCATCATGGGCATGACCATCACGGGCATGACCATCACAAGCATCACGGGCATGACCATCACGAGCACCATCACAGCGAGTCTTTCCAGAGTCGCCGCTTGCCTGAAATAGAGACGATTATCCGTAACGCACAATTAACGCCCCGGGCTACGGCATGGAGCTTGGCAGTTTTTCGCCGATTAGCTGAGGCCGAGGCGGCAGTCCATGGCATTCCCCCGGAGCAGGTTCATTTTCACGAAGTAGGAGCCACCGATGCAATTGTCGATATTGTGGGCACCTGCATCGGTCTAGACTGGTTGGGCATTGACCAGGTATATTGTTCAGCCTTGCCGGTGGGGGGCGGAACGGTAATGGCGGCCCATGGGCGTTTGCCGGTGCCAGCCCCAGCTGTGCTGCGATTATTGACGCAAGCCCAGGCACCGGTATACAGCAACGGCATCGAAACAGAACTGGTGACGCCAACCGGCGCTGCGATCGCAACTACGCTATCCACTCGTTTTGGCGCACCACCAGCCA
>JBCBOC010000363.1:0-4854 GCA_039821475.1 Cyanobacteria bacterium J06632_22
CCCCTTGACCGACGCAACATCTCCATTAGCAACAGACCCTGACGCCCCCGTGAAAAAAGATCCGACCTTCTCCAATCGCTCATCCCTAGATATGGCCACCCTAGCGACGGTCGACGATGGCCTGCCGGAACTGCCCGACGGCTATGACGAGAGTCGGATTGTCCTGATGCCCCGCGACCCGCAGTGGGCCTATGCCTATTGGGACGTGCCCAACGCCCACAAAGAGGAATTACGGAGCCAAGGGGGACGAGATCTGGCGCTACGGCTGTACGACGCTAGCGATGTGGACCTCAATGTCCAATCAGCCCACAGCATGCAGCAGTACTACACCGACGAAATGGCTCGCAGTTGGTATCTGCCGATTCCCGTTAGCGATCGCGACTACATTGCTGAGCTGGGCTACCTGACACCCGACGGACGCTGGCTAGTGCTGGCCCGCTCCGCCCCGGCCCATATTCCTCCGGTTTTCCCCTCCGATTGGATAGAAGACCAGTTCCTTACCCTTGACTGGACCGAAGATCTGCGCGGTCAGACCTTTGCCACCCTGATTCCGCCGGGCATGGCACGACCTACGGTAGCTGGCGATTCTCCCATTCACGACGCCATCTTTGCCCGGGCAGGCGAAACCAACGCCCTCCGCGTTGCTGGCTCGCTATTCGGGTCCATGCAGCAGGTACCCGCGTCGGCCCTCAGCTCCTTCGCCATTCCCTCTGGCCTGACAGAACTGCCTGGCGTACCCGCCCCCAACTTCTCGGGTCTGAATATGTCCGGCCTGAATATGTCCGGCGTGGGCTTCTCCGCCGACTTTGTGCCGCCGCGCCCGCGCCAGTTCTGGCTAGTTGCCGATGCTGAACTGATTGTGTACGGCGCCACTGAACCCGACGCTACGGTAACCATTGGCGGCAAGAACATCGAACTTTCGCCAGACGGCACCTTTCGCTTCCACATGTCCTTCCAGGATGGCGAATTAGATTTCCCCATCCAGGCCGTGGCCAGCGATGGCGAACAAACTCGCGAAGTCGAAATGGACTTTACGAGAGAGACGCCCCAGCGAAATACAAACACAAAAGACGAAGCCGATTTGGAGTGGTTTGAATAGGTTCATCCCCAAAATCTACAGCCGCCATCAGACCGTTAGGACAGGGTTGCCCTATCTCCTGGGCCATCTGGACGCGTGTCTCTAGCGACTCCCCCCACCCATTTGCTGTTTGATCGCATCGACCAATAGGCCTGGCCCAGGGAAGAACAGAATGCCCAACTGCTGCATCAGCCCTTGAGCATCCCCCTGTCCCCAATGCTCAACAATTGTGCCGTCCTTGACTCGGTCGATATGCATCACTGCAATTTCAATGTCTCTACCCGTTGCAGGTAAGCCTTGAAAAGTGCCTGTATGCCTAGCGCTAAAAGTCCCACAGGTCACCACGCGGTCCGCCTGAACAACAATCTCAACAAAGCGATGCTGACCGTGGGTAAAGGCATTGTAAAAAGCCAAACCAAAGTCAGTAAAGCCAGTCTTGTCTAGCGGCGCTGGCAACCCTGCCATATGCGCGACAAACTCGGGGGCCAGCATGGCCAACGCCTGCTCAACCCTGCGCTGGTCAAAGTATTGATAGAACTGTAGGACTAGTTCTCGTTCGTGACCTGAACTCATTGACGACACCTCATCACCCCACATCAATCACCATCATCTCCCAAGGTCTCGATCAGTAGCTGCGCCTCAGATTGTTTTTCCCTTAGAAACTGATCGCACTGCTGGAGCTGTTTGACCGCCTGGGTGAACTGATCAAAGACCTCGGCTAACGGTAACTCACCCGTTTCCAGGTCTTCTATAGCCTGTTCAATACTTGCGATCGCACTTTCATAATTCCATGCTGTCTTCTTAGCTCGGGGCATCTGTTCTCTCCTGCTGAACATCAATAATATTGGCCGTCGCTTCGCCCTGTCCCAATCGCAGCGTCACAGTCTCTCCAGGCGTCAGTTCGTCCGCCCGATGCACAATACTGCCGGAGTCTTGACGGACCAGTGCATAGCCCCGCCGCAGTACCGCCTCCGGATCCAGCGTGGCCAGTTTCTCGCGCAACAGGGTCTGGTGTGCCTGGGCCTCCTGAAGTCGCTGCGCCAACAGCTGTACCAACCGGGTCTGCTGCCACCCCAGCTTTTGCTGCTGCTGATCCAGGTAGCGATCCAACCGCAGCCGCTGCAGGCGGCTTTCAAGCTGTCGATGGGTCTGCTGCGCCTGTAGTAACTGCATAGATAACAGCTGCACCAACCGCTGGGCATAGTCGTACTGCACCGCAAAGTAGTCTTCTAAAGCCATGACGACTGCCTCGGCAGCAGCCGTAGGCGTATGGGCACAGGCATCGGCCACCAAATCCGCCAACGACTCATCTCGCTGGTGGCCAATGCCCGTAATCACCGGAATGGGACAGGTGGCAATGGCCCGCACCACTCGCTCATCGTCAAAGCATTCCAAATCTTCTGTGGCACCGCCGCCCCGCCCCAGCAACAGCACCTGAGCTCGCCCGTCCCGCCCTACTCGCTCGATGGCCCGCTCAATAGACGCCGGCGCCTGGGCTCCCTGGACAATCGCGGGAGACAGCAAAACCTGCAACCCCGGATGTCGCTGCAGCAGCGTTCTTTGAATATCGCCCCAGGCTGCAGCCTGAGCCGACGTCACCACAGCCAGCGTTTCGATATGTTGGGGCAACGGACGTTTGCGATCGCGATCGAACAGCCCTTCCTCAAGTAACCGACGTCGCAGCTGCTGATAGCGCAGCGCCTTCAGCCCAGCACCGCCGGGCAACACCTGCCACACCGTGAGCTGATAGCTGCCCCGCTTGGGATAGAGCTTCACCTGGCCCAGCACAATGACCTGCTCCCCCACCGTGGGCTGCACCGATAGCTTAGGCAACTGACTGCGCCAAGTAACACAGCTAATCTGGGCCGAGCCGTCGGGCTCCTGCAAGGCAAAAAAGCAGCCACTAGGATGATTGCGCGCACTGGAAACTTCCCCCACCACCCAGATATTTTGCAGACGCTCATCCCCCTCAAGCAAGAGTTGTAGATAGTCCGTCAGACCAGCGACACTGAGGGCCTGCTGTTGGAGGTCGGCAAGGGAAATAGGCATGTGATGAGCGTGAAGATTGGACGCTTCCGCTAGACGCTCTTTCTATGGGAACGCAGATTTGGACCATTGCAGCATTGGCCCTCGACATTCTTTATTTTTTATAGTACAAGTGTTTCTAAACTGGTACCTATCGGGGACAGTTGAGCCGCGTGATGGATAGCGGGTGATGGGGTGCGGGCGATACCCATCTCGACACAATCCCGGCACGCGGAGCGTTGCGATCGCAGCGGTTGACCACCCATAAAATTACGGAATCTTTGCCGTTCCCATCCCCGATATAGACCGCTAAACTGACTAGACCCGTTAGCTACCCTGACCGGGCAGTTCTCAACGCCGACCTTTCCCCCCTTCCTGCCTCCCATCTCCTGACCTCAACTCTCCTGAACTCATGCCAAAGTCCTCTGCCCGCTCCGCTTCCACCGAGAACTCCGATCGCGATAAAGCGCTGAAACTGGTGCTCAGCCAAATTGAGCGAAACTTTGGCAAAGGCAGCATCATGCGCCTAGGCGATGCGGCCCGCATGAAGGTAGAGACCATCCCTACGGGTGCCCTCACCCTCGATCTAGCCCTGGGCGGTGGCCTGCCCAAGGGTCGTATCATCGAAATTTACGGTCCAGAAAGCTCCGGTAAAACCACCCTGGCGCTACACGCCATTGCTGAAGTGCAAAAGCAGGGAGGCGTTGCCGCCTTTGTAGACGCAGAGCATGCCCTAGATCCGGTGTATGCCAGTGCTCTGGGAGTCGATATTGAAGATTTGCTCGTGTCCCAACCGGATACGGGCGAGGCCGGACTAGAGATCGTCGATCAGCTGGTACGGTCTTCGGCAGTAGATATCGTCGTGGTCGACTCGGTGGCAGCGCTCGTACCCCGGGCTGAAATCGAAGGCGAGATGGGCGACAGTCATGTGGGCTTGCAGGCTCGCCTGATGAGCCAGGCTCTGCGAAAAATCACCGGCAACATCGGCAAGTCCGGCTGCACTGTCATCTTCCTGAACCAGCTGCGCCTCAAGATTGGCGTCACCTACGGCAATCCTGAAACGACGACCGGTGGCAACGCCCTGAAGTTTTATGCCTCGGTACGACTCGATATCCGCCGAATTCAAACCCTTAAGAAGGGCGATGAAAATTTCGGTATTCGGGCCAAGGTCAAGGTAGCAAAAAACAAAGTTGCTCCCCCTTTCCGCATTGCAGAATTTGACGTCATCTTCGGCCAGGGTATTTCCACCTTGGGCTGTATTCTCGACCTGGCGGAACAAAACAGCGTCATTATCCGAAAAGGCGCTTGGTATAGCTATAACGGTGAAAACATCAGCCAGGGGCGCGACAATGCGATCCGCTATCTCGCAGAAAATCCCGATGTTGCCGATCAGGTTGAACAGAAAGTACGTCAGGCCCTCAACATCGGTGGCGAAGGGGATGCTGTTACCGTTAACGCTGAGGTAGAAGAGGCATAATACCGCTGCGCCAACTTGCTCTGGCAGCTCGCGGCACCAAAGCGCACAATGACAACTGGCAAAGTGTCGTCTTCGCTATCGCACCCTATCGGTTAGGACACCAAGCCGGCATATATAGCTCCCGTCACTTTGCTGCGGACACCTCTGGCGCTCAAGTACTCGCGCTCAAGGACTGAGTATGGTCGGCCAGTGGCCACCGTCGCGCACACACACCCAAAAAGCCTTGGTGACGACGGCTATATAGCGCTGGCCACTTTGCTTCTAAGAAAATGGC
>JBCBOC010000244.1:0-6046 GCA_039821475.1 Cyanobacteria bacterium J06632_22
CGAGTCCTCAATGATCTCGATCCCCGTCAGATCAGCCCGCAATGTGTTCAACGTGTCCACCGTCATATTCTGTCTCCTCTTCAGTGCGCCAGACACAGGTAGCTTGTGGAAAGTCAGATGATTAGTGCTGCCAACACCACCTCACCACCTCACTCTATTCAACCTAACGCAGTTATCAGCGCGCTTGCGTTTGCCACAAACCCAAAGCACTGGTTCACGTTGTACACGGTCGCATCCATGCAGTACTGAGGTGACGTCGTCGCGGTACACTCGCGTAGCAAAATACAGTCGTAGCCCAAGAAGTTGGCGTCTTGAAGCGTGCAGAGCACGCACTGGTCTGCATTTACCCCAGCAAACAGCAGGGTCGTCTTACCCAGGTTTTTGAGAATGCTATCCAGCGGCGTGTCCCAGAAGCCGCTCATGCGGTACTTGTCCACATGAATGTCGGTGGGATCAGCGGGCAGTTCATCGACTACGGCAGCGGCCCAGCTGCCCTTGGTCAGGACCGGGGCACTGTTTTTAGGCAAGGGATCGGCTAAGCCAATGCCCGTACCGGTGGGGTTGTAAACATGGCGCAGGCCTGCACTGATGTTGAGCAAATCGGGTCGGTTGCCCCAATTCACCCATAGAACGGGCACGTCGGCATGGCGCAGTATCGGGAGGAGCTGTTGCAGCGGCTCGATGGGCGCGCGGGCCGGGCCTACGTCTACGCCGATATGAGCCAGCCAACCGTCCGGGTGGCAAAAGTCATTTTGCATGTCGATCACCAGACAGGCGGTCTTGGCGAGGTCGATGGTGAGCTGCTTGGTGTCACTCTGAAAGTGGATGGGACGCGGCGGCAGTATGGGGCGCGATAGGTCTGCGCTATGGGCATCTACGTGCCAAGCGTTGGGCGCGACGCCCAAGGAGGTTAAGTCACTCATGGTCTACAGTCGAAGGGGTGAAAGCATGCTGCCGCGTCGCGAGGTGCAGTCAAGACTTCAGCGCCAGGAACTGTCCCTCTCAACTCGACGAACGCAAGACAATCGGGGAGCATGCAAAAAGGAGCGCCCCGTAGGAACGCTCCTTTGCATCGTAATGGGTGATGGATAGCTGCGGTGCTAAGCAGACTACTAGGCCAGCGTACTAACTGCCGCCAGCGCTAGAACTGCGCAAACCAAGTAAAACGTCCCGACGACCTGAATCTCTGACCAGCCGGAGAGTTCGAAGTGGTGGTGTAGTGGGGCCATCTTGAAGAGACGTTTGCCGATGCCGTCAGGACCCTTGGTGGCTTTGTAATAGGTGACCTGAGCGATGACGGATACCGTCTCGAAGAAGAACAGCAGGGTAACGAGGAGTAAGCCCAGTAAATTGCCGCTAAGAATACCGACGGCTGCCAGGGCTCCGCCTAGGGCCAAAGAGCCGGTGTCACCCATGAAGACCTTGGCGGGATTGCGGTTGTGGGTAAGGAAGCCAACACAGGCCCCTGCCATGGCCGCGCAGAAAAGCATGAGACCAGGATGGGTGGGGGCCACCAATACCCCAAGCCCCAATAGTGCGATCGCACCGGTTCCGCCCATTAATCCATCAACCCCGTCAGTCAGGTTAGTGGCGTTGCTTTCGGCCACCAACGTGAAACCGGCCAAAGGCCAGAACAGCATACCCAGAGGAATAGACAGGCCCAAGGGAAGGGCAACCGTTGTGATTTCAGGGGGATGAGTTGTCAACGCCCAAGCACAAAACATAATGGCGAAGCCAATCTGAAGCGCCAGCTTCATCCGAGGGGAAATCCCTTTGTTGGAGCGCTTCTGCAAAACCTGCCAATCGTCCAGCAGACCGATGCAGCCATAGGCCAAAGTCAGGGCACAAACGGCCAGGACGTTGGCGCTCGCCCCTGCGAATATCAGCGCGACAACCACAGCCACAGGAATAAAGAAGACCCCACCCATTGTGGGTGTGCCGGCTTTCTTGAGGTGGGCCTGGGGGCCATCTTCACGAATGAATTGTCCAGCCTTTAAGGCCTTAAGCAGGGGGACGACGACGTAGCCCAGCAGCGAGGACCCCACCGCAGATACCAAAAATGGCATCGTCAGATTGGGCTCTAAAAATAGGCTTCGGCCAGCGGTAAGGTCAATACCCAAAGCGGCTAGAACCAAGCCGACCGTTAATATAAGCGATAAACTAACGCCGGTTAACCCAATGGGACCCGACGTAAAAAACTTAGCATCCACAGATTTTTTCCTTCACACACCACATACTTCAAGGCAGACTGCGAATGTTTCGCTTAAACTCTGGACCCAAAAGTTAATAAATCCTCACTCGACCTGATTTTACGATGATTTCCCAAAATGTCTAGGGTTAAATACCTAAAAGTTCGAGGTTTTCCGGCATTTACAGATAAATATTTGATGTAAATGCCAGGGCAGAGAGACCGTTGGACGATTTCGTCCTAGCGGCTGTTTCTGCTTCTATTCCCGTATCCATATATCTATTTAGCCCAGGGAAGTTTGGTTCAGGTACACCAACGGCTAGTCGTCATCGTCTCCGCTGTCGTCCGCATCATCGAAGCTATTGTCTTCGTTGCCCATCAGATCCGAAATTTCTTCGCTATCAGCTTCCTCAAGGGCCGGATCCGTTTCACGGTTAATCAGCCGTCCGGTGCTTTCCAGCCACTTTAGGATGGAGGAGTTACGTCGCTCAGGAATGACTGGGGCGTGCTGAGTGCGGGGGTATTGTTGAACAGATGGGTTGTAATCGCTCATAAACTTAGTACGGGTTACAGTGAACGGTGATCAACGGCATGCCTTTGGGGGCAGGACAGTGCAAGGTGTCAGTTCGTGACTACTCTTTCCGCCCAGTGGATGGCAATAGCCGGATAATTTCGGGGCAGCTAGCCTTCATTGGAATACCCTTAATCCGGGTGGCCAGCGCGCCGATAGCTTTGGCCCATAGGGTTACCGTGGGTCTCGCTTAGCCTGCACTGCCGTTTTCCCATGGGCTGGGATTGGAGGCTGCGCCTTGAGGGCTGGGCATTGGGTGACAGGCTTAAGAACTGTAGAGCATTGGATGGCGGTTAAATAATATACCTCAACCTGCTTTTACAGCCTAATCCCTGTTTTAAGGTAACACTGAGGTTCCTACAGGACGTTTAAGAATTGGTCAACGGTACAGACGGGAAAGTTTATTGGACCTGCCGTTACGTTCGTAGATAACCCAAATTTCGACAAATTCGATCACCCTGACCCAATAATTTTTAAGGCTGATCGTGGGGCGGGTTTTACCGGTCCATTCATCATCTGCTAGGAGACTGAGGCTAATGCTGGACAAGCTTGATTTGCTCAATGCGATCGCACCGCTCAATCGTGGCCTCCTCGCCACGCCCGAAGACCGCGTTGCCGTCCAGGCTATGGCGCTCCAGATCGAAGACCGTAACCCTACCCCAGAGCCCTTGGCTGCGCCAGAGTTGCTGGAGGGCAACTGGAAAATGCTCTATACCAGCAGTACTGAGTTGCTGGGTATTGATAAAGTCCCCGTGGTCAAGCTGGGTAATGTTTACCAATGCGTACGGTTAGCCACCCGGCAGATCTATAACTTTGCTGAAATAAGGACAGCACCCTACTTGGAGGGGCTGGTATCCGTTGCGGCTACTTTTGAGCCCGTGTCAGAGAAACGGGTGGAGGTGTCCTTTAAACGAGCCGTCTTTGGGCTCCAGCGGTTGCTGGGCTATCAGTCCCCCAATCAGTTCATCCAAACCTTAGGTGCCGCTGCGAAGCTCAACCTTCTCCAAGGTATCGACTTTGAGATCGATGCCAATCGTCCGCCCGGCTGGCTGGAGATCACTTACCTCGATAAAGATCTGCGGATTGGTCGGGGCAATCAAGGCAGCCTGTTTGTCTTAAAAAAGGTCCAGGATCGATAGCTGCTATCGAATCTGTGCATCGTTTGTCGATGGTGCGGCGCTGTAGAATGACGGCCGCTATTCTTACCCGGTGAAACTGATGCAGCTGATTGGCATGCTAGATTCCCCCTACGTTCGGCGCGTGGCCATTTCCCTTAAACGACTAGACCTGCCGTTTGAGCATCGATCCGTGTCGGTCTTTCGGCAGATGCCAACCTTTAGCCAAATCAACCCGCTGCTGAGAGCCCCGAGCTTGGTGTGTGATGACGGCACGGTGCTGGCTGATTCGACGCTGATTTTAGAATATGCCGAGCATCTAGCTGGGCCTGAGCGCAGCCTCATGCCCAGTAACGCTGAGGACTACCGCCGAGCCCTGCGTCTGATTGGTCTGGCCCTGAACGCCTGCGATAAGACAGTGCACGCCTATTACGAGCGCACCCAGCGGCCGCCTGAGAAATTTCACCAGCCATGGTTTGACCGGGTGCAGGGGCAGCTTAATACTGCCTATCAGCTGCTAGAGTCCGCGATGTCGAGCCGTAGCCCCTGGTTGGTCACCGACCAGATGATCCAGCCGGACATTACCGTGGCGGTGGCCTGGCGGTTTACTCAACTGTACGTATCAGATGTGGTCCTTGCTGAAGACTATCCCCAGTTAGCGGCTTTTTCGGACGAAGTCGAACAGACCCCTGAATTTGTTTCCACACCGCTGCCCTAGGGGGCTATCCCTGATGGCGCCATAAACATCGCATTAAGCACCGGGGATTTGGGTGGGTCAGTACGTAAATCCCGCTAGGGTTTGAACCATTGGGTTTCAACACAGAATTTCAAATGGCTAACCTCTGTACGTTGGGTGAACAGCGACGCACGTATCTGCTGTACAAGCGCTGGTCCCAGGCCGGTGTCTGGACCCTAGTGGGCAGTATCTTTGTTGCTTCGGTCTGGGTGTCGCTATTTGCCACCGGGCGGGTGACCCTGGGCGGTGTTCCTTACGTGAGTTGGATGCGCCTCTGGCAGGACCATACTGCTCGGGAGGCCTATTGGGGGGGAGATAGGCCTGTGCTCTACGAGCGTCTAGACGATCTGGGCATTGCCTACGAACTCAAGCAGTACTATCGCGATCGCATTAGCGACCCGGTTGAACTGGACCAACACATCCACCAAATCTTGTACGACCGGACGCAATATGTGGGCAACGACTATACGGTTGAAGCGGGCAGGCTGACCCTCAAAACACGCCGTGCAGATGCAGCGTTGATCACTGGGCTGGAGCCCCCGAGGGTTGCTATACCCCCTGTCCAGAGTGCGCCGTGATGCACCCGCTCACACTGAAAAGGCGTTATCCCATACGGTGTCGAGCACCACTCGCGCGGTGTGTAGCGGTAGCACCTGGCAATGGCCTTGTGAGTCTAAGGATAGGAGCGATGTGGGGGCATGCGCCGGTTGTAGCGGTGCTTGAATGGCAGCCAGATTTTTTAGAGGGCCGTGAATATCGAAGTTGATGGCAGTGCCGGTCTTGTCTTGCATCCAGGCTTCAATTTTGGCGTCTAATGCATCGGCCGTCAGGGGTATAGGGCTGGTTAACAAGTGATAGTAAGCCAAGAACATCTCCTTGCACTCCTCTTCCTCGGCGATATCGCCCAACATTTGAAAGACACTGGCATGGTTTGCCAGATTCTTAAAGAACAGGGTGTCGGTCACCTCTTTTTGAAACCTAATTTTTTTGTTTTTGTACTGGGTGTATTGCTTAAACATGAACCCGCCTAGGGCAATCACCAGGGTCAAGCTGGCCACCAGCACCGGCATGATATTGCGGGCCTCGGATTCTGCCACATCTACCGATGCCAGTGTTTCGGTATCTATCACAGAGCTGGCGTTAAAGGCCAGTAAAAGAGCAGCCAACAGCAGGACAAGGTTAGGCAGAACCTTGATCAATACTGGAATGGCAGCGCCTATACCTGGCACCGCTAGCATGAGGCGGTCTCGCTGGGTCATGCTGGTCCGAATATTGGGAAAAAGTAAGTCTAAGTCCAGGGTCGGAATGTTTTTGTAGAAGTAGACATAGATTTTGCCTGGGGTAAAGCGATTATCTATGGGCTTACGTTTGCTTTGATGGGCTTTTTTCTCGAAATATCCAGCCCCATGAAGTGAATCAGCATCACCAGCCGATCG
>JBCBOC010000796.1:0-1985 GCA_039821475.1 Cyanobacteria bacterium J06632_22
CTCGGTAATTTAGTGGCTGGGGTCGCCCATGAAATCAACAACCCCATTGGATTTCTCAACGGTAGTATTAGCAACGCGAAGGACTATATCCAAGACTTGAGCGAGTATCTAGAGACCTATCATGCTCAGCAGCCGCCCGATGAGGGGGTTCAAAATTTGGCGGAAGAATTGGACTTAGACTTTCTGCTACAGGATTTACCGAAGCTGCTTGGGTCAATGAAGACGGCGACTGATCGCATTAAGGGCATTAGCACGAGCCTCCGCACATTTTCTCGTGCTGATACCGAGAATAGAGTGAGCGCTAACTTACACGATGGGTTGGATAGCACGCTGTTGATACTTAAATACCGCCTCAAGGCCAATCCCGATCGCCCAGGGATCGACGTTAACTCGATTTACGGCGATTTACCTGACGTCAGTTGCTTTCCCGGGCAGCTCAACCAGGTATTTATGAATATTCTGGCCAATGCCATTGATGTCTTTGACGAAATGGCTCAGAAAACAACCTTTGAGGCGCTACAGGATAATCCCCAAAGGATTACGATTCGGACAGCTCTGCTGACGGAGCAAAGGGCTGTGGAGATTCGCATTGGGGACAACGGTAAAGGGATGACAGCGGCGGTGCGAGCCAAAATATTTGATCACCTGTTTACCACTAAAGGTGTGGGCAAGGGGACGGGCTTGGGACTTGCGATCGCACGCCAAATTGTCGTAGAAACTCATGGCGGGAGCTTAGACGTTCGCTCCGAATTGGGGCATGGAACAGAGTTCTGTATCCGTTTACCGCTTAGCTAGCTGTCCGTTCTAACCAACCTCGCATTTTGCCAGGGTTCAGCAGACCATAGGGGTCTACCTGCTGTTTAAAGGCCAGTTGGACCTCGTCAATCTCCTTGCGTCCGCCGTCTTCAAGGATGTACGTGTGAGGGTTGGCGATGAATGCGCCCTGTTCTTCGTGGTATCGGATAATCTCATTGAGGCGCTCTTCTGTCGTATAGCGGACCAGCTGCAGGGCTGCAGGAATATTTTTGCCCTGGACGCGCATGAACTCTAGATGGGGAACCACCTCCTCGCCAAAATGCTCCACCATGTGAGCCAGCAGCTTGAGTTCGGGATCGTAGGGAAACAGCGTCTGTAAATAGGTCAGGCTGGGGTCCACATTGCGCGCATGGAGCGTCGTGTGGTTCCAGGTGAATTCACCAATGGCGGCTCCTTTTGCAGCGTCCTGGTAACCCTTGGTATAAGTCACGGTACCGCTGTAGTCCTTCACCAGTTCCTGAAAGGGCTCCAAGCAAGACTCAGAAACGATGAGCAGCGCCGCTGCTTGCCCTTCTGGTAAGGCAGATTTGAGGGCTGCAAAGTAGCTGGGGATCGGCCAAGCGTGGATGCTGACCAGCTTTTTGATAATGGCGTCCGAATCGCACAGGGCCTGGCCAAAGTGGGCGGCCGTCATAAAGTCATCGAAGGTCACAATCACCTCGGCCCAGGGATAGGCCGGCGCTAGCGGAATTTCCAGTTCGGTAATGATGCCGTTGGTGCCGTAGGCGTGGTTCACCTGTTGCACGTCGTCGCCTCGCAGCTCAATCACCTGCGGCTCGTCCTCCATGGTGACGACCCGTACGGCATGGAGACTGCCGCGATCGCGAAGTTGCCCGTACATGACTGAGCCAATGCCGCCACTGCCGCCGCCGATAAACCCGCCAATGGTCGCCGTCCGGTAGGTGGACGGGGCCATGCGAATTTCCCAACCTTGGGGCCGGGTCACCTTATCAATGGCCGCCAGCTTGGCTCCGGGCTCCACACAGGCTTGGCCAGGCTTCACCCACTTCACCTGGTTCATCCGCGTCAGGTCGAGGATCACACCGCCTTCGAGGGGAATGCACTGGCCATAGTTGCCTGTGCCTGCGCCACGCACTGTGAGGGGGACCTTCGCTTTCACGCAAGCCTTTGCTACCTGTAAGACCTCAGATTCACTAGTCGGACGGACC
>JBCBOC010000575.1:0-3336 GCA_039821475.1 Cyanobacteria bacterium J06632_22
ATCGGTAACGCGGCTAGCAATCATAGGAATCAGCTCTAGGAACTGATTTAGGTTATTCAAACTGCGCAGGGCAAAGCCCAAGGACCCGAGTAAATCCTGAATCTTGTGCTGCTCTCGCTGGAGGCGGGCAACCAACTCCTTTAGGGCAAACACGGGGGAGCCACTGGAGATCGCCGTGCCGTCCGGCATTGAGTTAAACGGTAGCGATGGGCTCGGAGGCATGGGCGCAGGTAGAAGCGTCAGAAGTTGTAGGAATCGTAACGAGGCAGGAGATAAGCGAGGGTGTCAAAACCGGTGACGTATCCTAGAGGCCGATTGGGTGAGGGTCAACTAGACGATGGTCGAGGGACGATCCTTTGAGATTCGACCCCTAGATACGGAACTTAAGCCCCAGGGACTGACAACTTAAGACGCTTGAGACACAAGCTGGAACCGTGTTCAGGGACGAGCCCGAAAATTTAGACACTAAGATACCACCTTGTGTCTGTCCGTCAAGGGTGAGGTTTGTCCCCAAGTCGCACTTTAATCGACAGTTGCCTATCGCAGACGGTACGAAAAAGTGAGGGCCGTGGCAGGCTGGATCGCTTTCGATAGCTGTGTCACTAAGGGCTAATACGCCACCCTATGGGGCCTGGATCGCTCTTGCTATGGGGCCTGGAGTACTCTCTCTGTCCTGCACAACCCCCCGTGGCGACGGCTATACTGGCACGGCTTATCCACGACTGAGGATTTGCCATAGGAGATCCCTGCTAAACCTAATGCCGAGTATAGGGCGTCAGGATTGCTAGGCGGCTAGGTGAAACCGGAAATGTCTTGACAAAACGCTATAGCCTCATCCATGTTGCCCGTCATGTTGGGGTAAGGCACCATCGGACGGGTCAGTAAAATGAGGCGTACCCCTAACGTCTGGGCGAGCTGCCGTTTGACGGCTTCTCCGCCCGCCATCCCGGACGCTTTTGCGACGACAGTGGTAATGCGCCACTGTTGCCATAGGGCGGCTTCGACGGCGGGGCTAACTGGCGGACGCAGGGCCACCAGCCGATGGGCGGAAAACCCCGCTTGGTAGGCGGCGGTTAGGGCCGTGGCCGATGGCAGAATGCGGGCGTGTAGTGCGGCGTGGGCGTGCCAGGGGGCAAAGGCCGCTAAATGTCTAAACCCCAGAATAATCAGGACGCGCTGCTGGTCGAGCCAGGGATGCTTAAAAAGTGTGTCCAGGTCTGGGACGGTGTGGATGTCGCCCTCGCTAGAAGGCATGCGGGGCCGTTCGTAGCGCAGATAGGGCACAAGGTGGCGCTGGCTGACTGCGATCGCACCTTTAGAAATTTCCGTCGCAAACGGATGGGACGCATCGAGGATCCCAACCACCTGTTCCCGCTGTAGAAAGTCGTCAAAATCGGTGGGGCTGAGCCGTCCGACTCGGACCTGGAGCAGCGGATGCTGGGGGTAGAGCCGCCGGGCCGCTTCTGTGGTGACGGTGACCACGGTGGGCATAGCCTGATCTACCAGAGCCTGGGCCAGCGTCTTACTTTCAGCGGTGCCGCCAATCAGCCACAGTTGTTTGTCGGCCGATTGGGGTGCTGCTACTGCTTCCACTGCACCCGGTAGGCGTGGAAGATCTCCCCCGTGTGCTGCTTCGTGACGGTGCCGCCGCTGGCGCGGATCAGATCGCGCCACTGCTTCAGCGGTGTGAGCTGGACCTCGGCGCCTAGGAACGTTTCGAGGATGGCCCAGTTTTCGGCGGTGGGTTGTTCAGGGTCGATCACGTCAAATACAAAGACGCCGTCGGGCTTGAGGCACTTTTTGACGGCGGCCATGACCATTTCCCAATAGTCGAGCGAGTAGTAGCAGCTCAGGCCTGTTGCGATCGCAGCATCAAACATCGCGGGGTCATAGTCCAGTAAGTGCGCCGGTCCTAGGGTGACGCCTTTAAATAGCTTTGAGTCTAGCTGCGGCCCCCGTTGATTCATCCCTTCTTGGGCGACGCGACTGGTATCTTGACCGTAGAAAAAGGCCTGCCATTCCTTCCAGGGATAAACCAAAAAGCTTAGCCCACAGCCAATGTCCAGACAGCGCTGCTTCTTCTGGAATTTCACCAGTTTCCAAAACGGCGTTGCGATGCGTGCGCTGAGGGAGCCCGCCACCCAATCCCGAAACACGGGCATTTCCTGAACGTCATCCGGGACATCAAAGGCCTCGCCACGATATTCCTGATTAAAGCGCTGCGTGACAGCTTGCAGCTGTGACTGCCAGTCGGATGCGTTTGGCAATGCGGACATGAGCGTGCTGCTCCCGATGAAGAACCGATATAGACGATGGCGTTGGGCCCGTTTAGGACCCCTTGAGCGCCCGCGAGAAATTTTGACGATAGCCCGAATTGAAGATAAACACTGGCCACAGCAGCGTTAGATACAGTCGCCCCTGACTAAAGTTCGTACGGCGGAAGCCGCTCCAAAACCGCCAGGCTACATAGCCATAGCCCCCAAACGCTAATAAACCAAATAAACCAGGCATGTTAGAGATGGCTAACAACAACTCCTGTAGCCTAGCAAATCCGCTCGGGACAATGGGTGCGGCCTGTCGTATTTCTACACAGGTGCGATCGCACCTGTCAGGTTGCGTGGAGCTGTTCTGAAAGGTGAATATTTAGCGCAGAGCCAGTGGCATGGGGAAAAAGGGTCAACTCAGCCATCTCAGCGGGGCAGACCCCACCAGATAAACAAAACCTGTTCCTGTAGAATGGCTACTGAAAAGCGACCGATGTATCTGCGGCGTTCAGGTATTCTTCTGGTTGTAGCGTTGCTCATCTCCACTGCTGTGTGTCCTAGGTGCGAGTTCTGTCGGCTCTAGTCCCTTTGCTACAGTCAGCGGTAGCCGTTATCCAGCGATGCTACGAATCCGGGTTCCCTGTCCGGTAGGGTGTTTGCGCTCAATATCACCAGCGCTCAATATCACCAGCGCTTAAATGTGCTAGTCTTCCAGCTTTCCCCGTGCTGCATCCTTGAACTTTCTGGGCTCGCGTCTCGATATTGAGCACTTAAGAACGTGTTTTCTATGCTGGGCACTCGACTTCTAGACCCTGCTCGGGACAGGCCGTCAACAGACAAGTGATTCCAACCCCGGGGTGGATTTGCCGTCCACACCCGCTGACAGATATTTGATCTGGCTGATTTCAATCTACATAAATAAGGAGGAAGTATGCGTGCAGTACTGATGGCCGGAGGGTCCGGAACTCGCCTCAGACCACTGACCTGCGACCTGCCCAAGCCGATGGTGCCCATACTCAACCGCCCCATTGCCGAGCACATCATCAACCTACTCAAACGCCACGGCATTACC
>JBCBOC010000365.1:0-4838 GCA_039821475.1 Cyanobacteria bacterium J06632_22
ACCTCACCCACCGTTGCAGGCGGTCGTATCGTTGTGTGCCAAATCGATCTTTGCGCCCCAACTTACGCTCGGCATAGTTTCGCCCCATCAGCGCCAGTCCCCCAATCCAGGCCAGCGTAATCGCCATTCCCACCGAAATCGCCATCA
Source organism: Cyanobacteria bacterium J06632_22 (assembly GCA_039821475.1). GTDB lineage: Bacteria > Cyanobacteriota > Cyanobacteriia > Phormidesmidales > Phormidesmidaceae > CAWUKV01. The sequence goes on from JBCBOC010000365.1 coordinate 148, forward strand.
CCATTGCAACGCTGGGCCACAGCACATCATTCGCTGCCCCGTACAGCAAAATCAGCAAGGCCCCACTACACGGCACCGATCCAATTGCCAGCGATAGCCAATCCTTCATCTGCTTCGGTTCCACACAGGTCAAACAGCCACAGTCCGCTGCAAAAGACGACTCCACCTGCTGCACCAAGCTAGGATACATGACTCCTTCTGCCGCATTTGCTCCCTGGGAGCCCGATACCCACCGATGCCGCCAAGGCGCTGCCCGCCACAACATCCACCCGCCAATGGCCACAATCGCCCCATAGCTGACCAACTGCACCACCTGATAATTGTCTGGCACGCTTTGGCGCAGCACCCACGTGGTTAACACCACCACTCCAATGGCCGACAACACATGGAATACCGCAATCTGCACCCCCATGCTCAGGCCCCGCCGCAGGCTACCTCCTTGCCCCACAAAGTAAGCCACAATCACCGCTTTCCCATGGCCCGGACCCAGCGTATGCAGCACCCCATAGCTAAAGGCAATCAATAGCCCCCATCCAAACGTTTGTGGCGACCGCTGGCGATGCACATTACCCACCGTCTGGGTCAGCACCGCCGAAGCCTGGGTCTGAACGCGTTGCCACCAGGGTAAATCTTGTCCAATGGATGACGGCAGGGCTAGCGACACATCATCTAAAAGCGTCAATTGCTCAAGTGCTAGGGCATAGCTCACCGCCACAGACCGTGAACCATCCACCCGAAACAGCTCGTAGTTGGCTGGTTGCGTTCTCAGTATCCCTTCCACTGTGACTGGCGCAAACAGCCCCGTGGCCGTTAGTGCCTGCGCGGGTTGAACGTAAACCATCTGGTTCGGGGGTGGGGGTGGAACATGAATGCATGCCCCCACGTAGGGGACCAACAAAAAATCTGTTATTTGATCTGCCGCATTCCAGGTTAGCGGTAACACATAGCCCGAGAGCTGTATTCTCTCTCCGGTCCATTGCCCATTGATAGACTGCGATTGCTGGTCCCAATAGGCCTGGGTCTTTTCAACCTGAGACAACAGGGCGGGCACATCCAGCTCCTGAGCCTGTAATTTGTTGTTGAGTCGTGCAATCTCTTGTGCTTCCAGGCTATCTTGACTCGCCTGATTGTCTTCGACCCAGGTCTGCAACCGTGCAATCGTGGCAAGATCGTAAGTTTGCTCCAGAGACAGGTGGGCGTAGGGGTTTTCCAGCGTGTTGACCGGGGGTTGTAAATCTTCCCAAGTTACAACTGTTTGGGCTATTCCCTGGGTGGCCAAACCGATCACCAGCCCAAAGCCGATCATCATCAGTCCGAGGTACCGCCCCCATCGTCTTAGGACTGTTGCTGGGATGGCAGGTTTAACGATTTGACACCGCACAAAATGCTTCCAGAGAAAATTTGCTGTCCTAATTGTATCGCTGTCGCTACTCCGATGTTCTGCTCAAAGATGGCAACTCATTGGATTTGTCTCAAGACGAGACTTGGCTGAATCCTTTTGGGTCTCATCTTGAGCTGCTTGATCTTGCTTTGCGCTCGTTGAGTGGCTGTACGACAGGCTGTTCTAAACCACGTCCAGCTTGAAATCTGTAGATCCAAAACGCGTATCGTCTGCCATCTATCGCTTTTGCCTAGGGAAAACGACCGTTTTGGACATGGCAGAGGTTTATTATTCTGTCCAGTCGACGCAGCGCATGGCTTCGAAGACCCGCTATCATTGCAACTAGCGTTAAATAGAATGATGACAACGACCCAGGCGCCTGTACTGTCACTCTTCCAAGCTTTTGCCGATGCTCATCGTGTTCAGGTGGTTGAGCTTTTGCGTGACCAGGAGTTGTGTGCCTGCGACATTGCTGAACACCTGGGTGTGACGGCCTCAAAGCTTTCCTTTCACCTCAAAGCCCTGAGGGAAGCAGGGATTATCCAAGGCCGCCAAGAAGGCCGTTGGATCTATTACCGACTGAACCTACAACCCTTTCTTGCCCTAGAGCAGTATTTTTCAGAATTCCGACGCAACAGCCCAGTCCTGCCCGCTCGGAACTGCCCCGATTAGTTTTTCTAGCTTGCGCGCAGAAAGGCCTTAACGAAAGCTGGGGAGGGCTTATAGCCATCGCCCCAAAGCTTTGTGCGTGACAGCTATAAAGTTTATAAACGTCGTCCAGGCGACTTGACAGTTTGACCTTAGTTGAAATAATTAAAGGATTAATGCTTACACTTTGTAGGTGCTTGGCAGGTATGCTGTCATTCTGTTTGATACGCTATGAGCCTTATTTTGAGGTGATTTGACCCATCGAGGTGAACGGCATTATTCGTCCTAGTCTATTCCATAGGCCTAAGGTGAGCTTCATTCAGTTCAATATTAATCAAACTATGTCCTTCTGCCGCTCTAGACAGTAAAGGTTCTCAACAGAGTCTTAGGGCAAGCCGCGCCGCGCGGTCCAGTTTTAAATACACGATCAATCGCGAGACACCCATGGTAAAAGTTGCAATCAATGGTTTCGGTCGAATTGGTCGTCTAGTGCTACGGGCAGCCTGGGGTTGGCCCGAGCTATCGTTCGTCCATATCAACGAAATTAAGGGGGGTAGCATCGCCGCTGCCCATTTGCTCAAGTTTGATTCTGTTCATGGTCGCTGGCAGCCTGAGGTAGAGGCCCTGAGCGAATCTGATCTGCTCATAGACGGTAAATCCGTGAGTTTTAGTGAATATAAAGTGCCAGGAGACGTCCCCTGGGATGAGTTGGGCGTTGATGTTGTCCTAGAATGCTCTGGCAAGTTTCGCACGCCTGAGCGTCTAGCCCCCTACTTTCAGCGGGGAGTCAAGAAAGTGATTGTGGCTGCTCCTGTCAAGCAAGGGGCACTTAATATTGTTTACGGCATTAACGATCACCTCTACAATCCCGACGAGCATCACCTATTAACTGCGGCTTCCTGCACCACGAACTGTCTAGCTCCGGTCGTCAAAGTGATCCAAGAGGGGCTGGGCATCAAACACGGTGTGATCACCACCATTCACGACCAAACCAACACCCAAACCATCGTTGATACGCCCCACCAAGATCTGCGTCGGGCACGAGCAACGGGGATGTCTTTGATTCCGACGACGACGGGTTCGGCCACTGCCATCGGTATGATTTATCCCGAACTCAACGGCAAGCTTAATGGCTTAGCGGTACGTGTCCCCTTGCTCAATGCATCCCTGACAGACTGCGTGTTTGAAGTTGAGCAGTCAACCACTATTGAGGCTATTAATCAGCTGTTTAAGACGGCAGCTGAGGGTGAGCTAGCTGGCATTTTGGGATACGAAGAACGCCCCTTGGTCTCCATTGACTACAAAGACGATCCCCGGTCATCCATCATTGATGCCCTGTCCACGATGGTGGTGGATGGTACCCAAGTCAAAGTGTTGGCTTGGTACGACAACGAGTGGGGCTATTCCAGCCGCATGGCGGAACTGGCTCGTAAGGTTGCCCAGGGATTGGTGTAGCGCTAGGCGATGGCAGCGTTTCTCGATGGCCCGATAGTCCCGTCGTTCCGTCTCCCCTAGGAAGAGCAGAAGGCAAAGTCAAGGTTGATTTTATGCGTGTTAACGATAGGGCTGCTTCTCCCTCAATTGATAAAGCGGGCATCCGTAACTATGCCATTGTGACAGCGGCCTACTGGGGCTTCACCATGACTGATGGGGCTTTGCGGATGTTGGTGTTGTTGTATTTTCACACCTTAGGCTACACCCCCCTGGAAGTGGCCATGCTGTTTTTGTTCTATGAAGTTCTTGGCATTGTTACCAATCTGTTGGGGGGATGGATTGGGTCACAGTTTGGGGTAAAGCTGACACTCTACGGCGGGATTGCCTTACAGATTGCTGCGTTACTGATGCTAATGCCTGTGAATGATAGTTGGTCCTTGGCTGTGGCTGTGCCCTACGTCATGGTGGCCCAGGCGTTTTCTGGCATTGCCAAAGACCTCACTAAAATGAGTTCCAAAAGTGCTATCCGCCTAGTAATTCCCCAAGATGCACAGTCTGCGTTGTTTAAGTGGGTGGCCATTCTCACCGGATCTAAAAATGCCCTAAAGGGGGTCGGCTTTTTTCTGGGTAGCCTGCTACTGGGGGTATTTGGGTATGGGAACGCGCTGCTTATCATGGCCGCTGGTCTAATGGTGGTACTGGTCTCTGGACTGTGGCTCCCGTCTGGGATGGGCAAGGTCAAGGCCAAGGTGAAGTTTAGCCAGCTCTTGTCTAAGACCAAAGAGATCAACATTCTCTCGGCGGCTCGGTTCTTTCTTTTCGGGGCGAGGGATGTTTGGTTTGTGGTAGGCCTGCCGGTCTTTTTGTATAGCGTGTTGAACTGGTCCTTTGAACAGGTGGGGGGATTTCTGGCGATTTGGGTGATTGGCTATGGCATTGTCCAGACCTTGGCCCCAACCCTACTGCGTCGGTTTGGGGCGGGGTATCCGCCGCAAGCAGGCACCATCCGATTTTGGACGGGGTTTCTCACCGTTGTTCCGGCATCCATTGCCATTGCCCTTCAGCTTGGTAGGCCGCCGGGGCAAACCATTGTTGTGGGTCTCATGGTGTTTGGCATTGTGTTTGCCTTTAACTCTTCGGTGCATTCCTACCTTGTGTTGGCTTACACCGAAGATGACAAAGTCGCGCTCAATGTTGGGTTTTACTATATGGCTAATTCGGGTGGTCG
>JBCBOC010000586.1:0-3286 GCA_039821475.1 Cyanobacteria bacterium J06632_22
ACTTCCTCTTCACATAGCACACGCAGCAAGCGAAGAACCCACAAGCAACCACGATGATTGTTGGAATGATTGCTAGTTGGAGGGATCCTTCATGGCCGCTTCGCGGAGAGCAGCGGGGATAGCCAGACGGTTATCAGTGTCGATGTTCACCTTGCGAACGCCGCTCTTGATACCCTTCTGGATTTCCTCAACGGGTACACCGTAGGTCTCAGGGATGTTGCCGCCGTTAGCGTTGATCATGTCCAACCATTCCTGGGGCACGGAGGAAGAACCGTGCATCACCAGGTGAGTGTTGGGCAGACGCTTGTGAATCTCGGCAATGCGGCTGATGGCCAGAATCTCACCCGTGGGCTTACGAGTGAACTTGTAAGCGCCGTGGCTAGTACCGATAGCAACAGCCAGCGCGTCAACCTGAGTAGCCTCTACAAACTGAACCGCCTCGTCGGGGTCAGTCAGCAGTTGGTCCTTGCTCAGGGTACCTTCGAAACCGTGGCCGTCTTCAGCTTCGCCTTGGCCAGTTTCTAGGGAGCCTAGGCAACCCAGTTCACCCTCAACACTCGCGCCAATAGAGTGAGCAACCTTAACCACTTCAGCAGTGACGTTAACGTTGTACTCAAAGCTAGCGGGTGTTTTAGCATCAGCTTCGAGGGAGCCGTCCATCATGACGCTAGTAAAGCCGTTGCGAATTGCTGAGTAGCAAGTTGCAGGGCTGTTGCCGTGGTCTTGGTGCATGACCACGGGAATGTGGGGGTAAGTTTCGATTGCAGCCAATACGAGGTGACGTAGGAAGTTCTCACCTGCGTACTTCCGGGCACCGCGAGACGCCTGCAGAATGACAGGGCTATCAGTTTCGTCAGCAGCCTGCATAATTGCCAGGATCTGCTCCATGTTGTTTACGTTGTAAGCCGGAATGCCGTAGCCATTCTCAGCGGCGTGATCAAGCAGCAGCCGCATGGGTACTAGCGCCATTGTGTATCCTCCTAGGTTTGCCTTGCCGACCGGCAGGCAGGTTTACTCTCGTGCCCCTTGGCAACTCAGATTCGAGGCCTGCGGTAGGGTGTCTGTGCCAATTTTAGGTCAGAATACCTACTTTTATAACGAAACGTTTCGAAACGTCTCTCGAATCTGAACAAAATCTAAATCTGCCTATTAGCATAACAGGCCCCCCAGCCGGGAAAAGTTGTCGGCATTGCAGGGTTATATTTTTCTCGACAGAAAAGCTTATCAATCACATTAGTCAAGACTAATGTGATTGACAGATACGAGTTAGATATTGGTGATATGGGTCGCCTGGGATTCGAACCCAGGACCAATCGGTTAAAAGCCGAGTGCTCTACCGCTGAGCTAGCAACCCGTAAATTCGTTCGGCCGAAGTGCATGCACGCCAACCGACCCGGTTAGTAATCCTAGCACAAGGAAAACGCCACCACGCAGAAAATTACTCAATAGCTTCTAAATAGCGCTCGTCTACTAAATAAGCCCCCCGCTCAAACCGCAGACTCCAGTATCCGCCAGGCTTGCGTTCTAAAATCGTTCCTTCTTCCCCAACCGCGACCAAGTCGGGGGGACGCAGCATTGGCATGGTGTCGGCAGTCTTGAGGTAAGGCGGCTGGGCCGCGAGTCGGGCTTTGCCACCGATTTTGAGGGGAGAATCAGCCATTGGAGAAATGTATCGGCAGAATTATCGGAACAGTTGCCAACACCCTACCTCACCACCTCACCGCCTCACCACCTCACCGTCACTGCCGATAGCCAATGGACGTTGACGATGCTCAAGACTGGTGCAGAATCAGTCGATTGCCAGCGGGGTCGTAGGCGTAGATTTCTTGGCCGTGGGATGCCTGGATGATCTGGCCGGGGGGTGGGTAACCGAGTTGGGCTAGGGTTGCGATCGCACCCTTTAAATCCTCCACCTCTAAACATAAACTCATTGCGCCGGCCTGACCGTCAAACTCCTCTGCCTGCTTGGGTTTGAAAATGGCCAGCTTGAGCCCCGGCAGGGCAAACTCGGCGTAACGCTGGGGGGTATAGGGCTGTGGTAGCTGGTCCAGTAGGGCGCGGTAAAAGCTGACGAGCAGGTCAAACCGTTCGCTAGCAAGGGTGACAAAGGCAGCCGTGGGTTGAATTGCCATCGTTTCTAGGCCGTTGCTCTGTGGGGATGTGTGGGGATGTAAAGCCGATCTTAAAGTCTCAGCACCCTCTCAGAATAGGGCGTTAGCGTTATTGCTAGTTACTGATACCCCGATCTGGGAGAAAGTCTATATGGTTAGCACCAGTGCTCCTAAAACCGTTGCGGATTGGTTAGGTTCGGATGCTGATACGTTATTGGGCTACAGCGCCAAGGTATCTAAGGACCAGCTCCATTTGCCGGGGCCAGACTGGGTGGATCGCATTTTTGCCCAGACAGATCGAAATCCGCAGGTGCTGCGCAGTCTACAGCAGCTATATAGCACGGGGCGACTGGCAAACACGGGCTATCTATCGATTTTGCCGGTAGACCAGGGCATTGAGCATTCGGCCGCGGCGTCCTTTGCGCCAAACCCAATCTATTTTGACCCGGTGAATATTGTGAAACTTGCGATCGCAGGCGGCTGCAATGCCGTAGCGACGACGCTGGGCGTTCTCGGTATGACGTCCCGCAAATACGCCCACAAAATTCCCTTCATCGTTAAGCTCAACCACAACGAACTGCTGAGCCATCCCAAAGAATACGACCAGGTCATGTACGGCTCTGTGGACCAGGCCTGGAACCTGGGGGCCGTGGCAGTGGGCGCGACGATTTACTTCGGCTCTACCGAATCCACCCGCCAGATTCAAGACGTCAGTGCCGCCTTTGCCCGTGCCCACGAACTGGGCATGGCCACTATTCTCTGGTGCTATCTGCGCAATAACGCCTTTAAGCAAGACCAGGACTACCATTTAGCAGCGGACCTGACGGGGCAGGCCAACCACATTGGCGTCACCATTGAGGCCGACATCATCAAACAAAAGCTGCCGGAGAATAACGGCGGCTATAAAGCCGTGTCTGAGGCTTTGGGCAAAAGCTATGGCCGCACCAGCGATTTAGTTTATTCAACCCTGACCAGCGATCACCCCATCGACCTGACCCGCTACCAGGTGCTGAACTGCTACGCCGGACGGGCCGGATTGATCAACTCTGGTGGCTCCTCGGGTGATAACGACTTTGCCAACGCGATTCGCACCGCGGTCATTAATAAGCGAGCTGGCGGCTGCGGGCTGATTTCGGGGCGAAAAACCTTTCAGCGCGACTTTAAGGAAGGGGTGA
>JBCBOC010000583.1:0-3296 GCA_039821475.1 Cyanobacteria bacterium J06632_22
AATGGGCAGCAGCGTAAGCCCCGCCAGCAGTAACAGTCCCCATTGGAGCAAGACCATGTGAGTACCTTCACCGTAGAATAATTGTTCAAAAAGGTGTCCCCAGCACAGCCCACAAGGCTGTCCAAATGCTGTGTTGCTAGCTCGTCACATCAGCGCCTTTCTCGGGCGCCACGTTCCTGGCAACGCGACAACTGTAATCGTCCGGCGTTGGAGCGTTTTCTCCACTCATGCCTCACGAAAGCGCTAGAGAAATTGCTACGACAACAGCGATGCAGTGCCGAGCTTAGTTGCCAAAAATGCCAAATAGATTCAACGGGTTTAACACTCGGCCAAGGGTGTCAAAGAAGGAGAGATAACCTCGCTTGGCGACGAGAATGACATCCCCCTCTTGAACCTGATAGTTGTCAATCAGATTACTGAGGTCCATCGGCTGCTGGGTGACTTCACCGTTTTCATCCATCCGCACCAGAACAACGTTGCTCAAGTTAGCGTCCGTTGTAGGACCGCCCGCTGCCGCTACCGCACCGGAAACAGAACTATCGGGTGAAACTTGAACTTCTCCAGGCGTTCTGACCTCTCCCACAACTCGAATGGGCACCGTCTCTGGTGAGATGCTTGAGCTGGCGATCAGGCGGCGATCGAGCTCTTCACCGTCTAAGCGAGGCAGAAAGACTGTATCGCCATCGCGGAGAACAAAGTTAGCCCCGGTCCCCTCTGCCTGGATAGCCTCCCACAGATCGATAGTGATGGTCTGCAGACGACCATTGGGCAAGAGACGGCGAATGGTGACCACACGAATGTCAGCATCTCGGGTAACGCCCCCTGCGGCCAACAACGCCGCGCTCAGGGTTGGCAGACCGTCCGTAAAGTCCTGCCGTAGACTACGCTCAGAGGCCGCATTGGTATTGGTCAAGCTGGTGAGCTGTACCGGACCCGGGCGATGAACAGCGCCTGAGACGCTAACGATTACCGGGCGCAGGGTTGCCAGCCCCACATCAACGACGGGATCGACCAGATAGTACCTGAGTTCCTGATCAATAATTTGCTCTACCTGGTCGAGGCTGCGTCCCGCAACCGGGATAGAACCCACCAGCGGTAGCGTGACAGCCCCGTCGGGCAGGACCACATAGCCCCCCTCAAATTCGGGATACCCAACCACTGACACAACAATCTGGTCACTGGGCCCCAACACATATTCGCTATAGCCCTGGGGGTTAACAAACTCCGTCGAAGGTGTCACCGCCTCAGGCTGCTGTGTAGGGAACTCTGTGGCACCAACGGGACTACCGATGGGCTCAGTGGAGGGGAGAGGACGGGCGGCGGTATCGTTCCCGTGCAGGATACGAGGGTCAGATACGGTGACAGTTGCTGAGGATTGAGCATTCGCTGCCTGGGCCGTACCTAGCAGTACTGTCGCGATTAGAGTGATGCCAATCCGGCGAGTCTGTTTTTGATTTAACACTAGGGTCATCGCTTACTCCCAAGGATCTTCATCTACGGTGGTCACAGCAACAGGCTCTGCGGCAGTGCGCGCTGGCACAGAGCTTGCAGGAACTCGCTCGGGGGCAAGCCCTTCGGTGACCTGCAGCCCTGACGCTTGGGCGGTGTATACGTACTCACTGGACTCGACCTTAAGGTCAGCGCCGTTGGCAACCATGCCCAGCACGTTTGCCCCCGAGCGGGCCAAGAGGGCCTTGGCAGAGAGGGCTCCGTCGTAGGTGACCCAGCGCGGCCGCACCACCAGCAGAATGCCGTCGGCTAAGTTGCCAAGCACTGCTGCATCTGCCGTTCCCGCTAGGGCGGGCGTGTCGATAATGACGTAGTCGTACTGCTGATCGAAGGCGGCGAGTAAATCGGCCATACGCTCAGAATCAAGTAACCCCAGCGGATTGGGAGGAACAACACCCGCGGTTAGCAGCGACAGATTTTCGTTGATGGGCTGCACGGCGTCCTGCAGTCGCCCCTCACCCACCAAGACGTGACTGAGCCCGGTGGTGTTGAGCGTGTTCCATAGGTGATGCTGCTGTGGATTGCGCATGTCTGCATCAATGAGCAGCACGCGTCGCTGGGTTTGGGCTATGGAGGCTGCCAGGTTAGCACAGACCTCGGACTTCCCTTCTCCGGCAGTGGCGCTAGTCATCACTAGGGACGTAAGCTGCCTATCGGAGCTAATAAAGCGCAGGTTGGCCTGGAGCATTTGGTAGGCGCCAGACACAATGGGAAATGTGTTTTGCAGGGTGACAATTCGCTCGGAGGGAAGCCCCTCGGTATCGAGCATCATGGCATCGTCCTGCCAGTCGGCGTGGGGGAGTTCGAATTTGGGAATGACGCCCAGCATGACGTATCCCAGTGCTCGTTCCGCATCTTTGATGGTCTTAATGGAGCGATCTACTAGGTCAAGCAAGAAGGCCGTGGCAACACCCATAAAGGCACCAACCACAGCACCCAACAGGAGAAACGTCATTTGACTAGAGGCGGAGGCCTGATCCGGCACGTTGGCCGCTTCTACGACCCGAGCACTACCCACATTCTGGTTCTCGGCCAGGCGAATTTCCTGCAGACGCTGCAGTAGGGTTTCGTAAGTGGTGCGGGCATAGTCAAGGCGTTGCTGTAGCTCAATCTGAGTACGCTCTAAGCTGGGGAAGACATCGGCCCACTCAACGTAGGCATCGCGGGTGGCGGCCAGGGTGCCGAGCTGGTTATAAATACTCGATCGTTGGATTTCGGCCGCCACCAGCTCATCGGCGAGACGCTGTTGTGTGGGGCTGATTTGCAGGGTGCCACTGGAGATGGGTAGATTTGTGCCCGCAACTTCAAAAATACGTTCTTTCAGGACCTCTGCCATGGCCGCTTCCTGGCGCGCCAGTTCCCGAATGTTGGGGTGCTGATCGGTATAGCGAGTACGGGCGCTAGCCAGCTCCGTCTGAGCCGTCTGCCAGTTACCAAAGGCTAGCTGTACGCTGTTGGACTGAGCCAGGGCGCTGAGGGTCAGAGCATCGTCCAGGGGCATGCCAAGCTGTTGGCGTAGTCCCGATGCGTTGGTTTCAGCACGGGCCAGTTCGGCCTGAGTATTGGCGATTTGGCTGTCCAACTGAGCAATAGCTGCCACTGTCGCATTGGCTTCCTCTCTTAGGGAAACGATGCGATTTTGTTCATTAAACTGTGGCAGAGGTCCGGGCAGCACGGCGCTTCCTGGAACGGGAGGTGCCCCAGTCTGAGGCCAATGTAGAACAGCTCTCCCAGGCTCTGCAACAGTTTAATGAACAAAATCGCATCGTTTCCCTCAGAGAGGAAGC
>JBCBOC010000094.1:0-9103 GCA_039821475.1 Cyanobacteria bacterium J06632_22
ACGATATGTTCGTCTGGAAGCATATTGAGCTGTTCGGACATGGTTTACGTCTCTGGGGTTACGTCTCTGAGCGATGGTCGAGAAAGGCAGGGGGAAATGGGGCTGGAGTAACCAAGAATAGTGCGGTTAGCGGTATTGCACGTGTAGGGCAGGGCAAATCGCCCTGAGATTGTAACGCTGCGGGGGGCTTTTCGGGTTTCGTTAGGGTGGGCTCAAGCCAATGTGATGACTTACACAACACCATTTGATGAAGGCCAATGGTGTACCTTACACACTAGGTTGGGAATCTGCAATACTTTACTATGGCGGCTTTTACGGGTTGCCTTTACAGGCGGCTTTTACAGGCCGCTCTGTCGTGGGGCCCGCCCCAACGCTGACGTTCTCGCGGCGTTAACTGGCCAAGCAGGCTGCTCCTGAAGCGGTTGGCATCGGACCCAGGCAGTATACTAGCTGTTCCATTATTGTTGATATATAGCGGAAAATATTCAGATGAAGACCGTTTTAATCGTTGAAGACGACATGATTAACGCCCGTGTCTTCTCTAAGATTTTGACTAAGCGGGGTGGACTTCTGGTCAAACATACTGAAAATGTTGATGAGGTCATGACCATCGCCCAAAATGGTGAAGCCGACATTATTTTGATGGATGTGTCGCTGTCCCACAGCGTTTATCAGGGTAAGCCCGTTGACGGCATTCGCATTACTCAGATGCTGAAAGCAGATCCGGTGACGGCGAACCTTCCTGTGATTTTGGTGACGGCCCATGCCATGGACGGGGACCGAGAGAGTTTTCTGCAGCAGAGCGGTGCAGATGGCTACATCTCTAAGCCCGTCGTTGACCATCAACAGTTTGTCAATGATGTTAAAGCAATGATTGGGGAAGTGTAGCGGCGGTTGTTAAGGCGGCGGTTGTTAAGACTGTGTGGTCAAGCTTTCCTGGGGCGGCGGGCTGGAGCCGTCGCCTTGGCGGTCCTTTAGACGGCTGAACAGTGGGTTTCGGCTAAATGGGGTGAACTGAGGTCCGCTCACTGTGCATAGTGAGCGCTGCGCCGGAGAGGGGGCAGCAATGCGCCATAGATAGATTCTCTCTCTATGGATTATGCAGGCTGTAGCCTGTGCCCTGACCTTTACATCAAGAACCGAATAGGGCGCCCTCAGGTGGGGCCCGTCCAGCACGTCCCATAGGGGGCGGCCTCGCCCTAACGAATTTAGCGGCTGGTGTCGTTTATCAAATGCGATATCAAATGCGAATTTATAGTCTTTGCCATTGACGTTAAGACACCGTGTGCGGCTATCCCGCTTGGTATAGAACGAAATGGTCCAAAAAGGCAGCGGTGCAACCTTCTCCTAGCGGCTCTGACTGCTGTAAACGGAACTTCATGCTACAGATTTACCGCGCTCACAGCAGCGCTGCGATCACGGTAAATATAGTCGTGGGTTAATTCTTTTGTACTATATGGCCACTCTAGCAGATGCTGGCATGTCCGACTACAGCTGCGCTAGCAGTTCCTGTAGGGCGGGCGTTTCAAAGAAGGCCTTGGTGGCATCAATCAGCCGATCGCCCCAAAGATTTTCTTCTAAAAACTCGATGTCGGCGTATCGACTGTCCCGCTCTAGTGCTGCCGTAGCCTGATCGACGGCCTGACGCTGCTGGTTGCCTTGGGCGTAGAGGGCAACTGCGATCGCAAGTTGCGGCTCAGACTGAACGTCTTCGGAGAGGTCGAGGGATTCTTCCCATTTTGCGATCGCACCTTCCACATCCCCCTGCTCGTACAACACTAGGCCAATATTATTGACGGCAGGCCAGAGACTTTCCTCATAGTTGATCGCCGCTTCGTACTGCTCAATGGCCTGCTGATAGCGGGTGAGCCGATAGTAGGTATTCCCTAGGTCAAACCGGGCACCCGCATTTTCGGGCTCGATGTCTAAGCCGGTTTCCAGGGAGTCAGCGGCCTGTAAATACTTGCCTTCGCTAAAGTATGCGGAGCCCAGCGCAAACCACACCAGGGCATTTTCTCTGTCTAGCCGTTTGGCCCGCTCCAGCGTTGGAATCGCGCTTTCGGTCTGACCCAGTTGAAGCTGCAAGCTGCCCAACAGGGATAGAATTTGCGGATCGTTGGGCGCTAGCTGAGCAGCAAGTTCTGCCCGAGCCAAGGCTTCTTCAAACTGTTGGAACTGTGCCAGCTGGGCCGCATCCTGGGCCAAGCTAATGCCGTCGTTTTCTAGCCGGGCCTCATCCAGCGGTAGCACGTAGGGCAGCAAAGCCTGGGCGTGGGCCGGACGGGCTGCGGTGCCGATCCCTAGCAAAAGTACAAGCGAAGCAAGCAAAGTGGATTGGCGCACGGGCATAGGTCAGTAGATCAAAGAATAAGAATAGGGTTTGGGGCGATGGTCGGCAGCGTCAAAGTGTAGTCTTCGCCATTTACAGTCACGCGGGGTTCGGTTATTGTCGTCGCCACAAAGGCCCTTTCGGGGGGATTGCGCTGACGCTTAATAACGCTTAATGAAAACTGGGCAGTTTCGCCTTAATGGATCTAGCGATTGCTATAGATTTACACCCAAATTGGATCGCCGTCAGGCTTTTTGTCTAGATTGTGGCATTCCGCCAGTGTTCCCCACAGCGTTGTGGTTGACTGGCAGAACGATAGCTTATGTCACGTTGCGGTCGCCTGGCGCCGGAGGGCCAGGCAAAGGTTTAGAGAATCTATGGAGCACCGTGTCTAGTATAGGTTTCGAATCTGGATTTGGGGGCTTATGGCCCTCGAAGCCGGCTAACCCTCCTGCTCAAACTTTAGAACCGGGTCTCAAATTCTAGGAAGAACCGATTGTCGTCATCCAGGTCCGTAATCGCGCGGATTCTGAATTCTTCGTTGATTTGGTAACGGAGATTGTACTCAAACCGCGTGTCATCGGTCAGGATCTTGAGCACCGATAGGGTGAACTGGTCAGTAACATCAAACCCAACTTCAGCGCCAATATCTAGGGTGCTGCCTGAATTGTCGCTGCTGGAGAACCGAGAGGCCGATGTGACTGGGAATAATCGGAACTCGCTGAGGTTCAACGTACTGCTGACAAAGTCCTGCACGCTATTGAGCAGTGCCCCGCCAAAGAAATTAATCACGCCCCCTAAATCGCCACTGCCGCCGGATTCTAGGGCGCTGATAAAGCTGCCGCCAATGAGGCCAATAATTTCATTTTGGCTGCGGGGCGGCGAGCTGGAAAGGGTCAGGTTCTGAAAAATCTGACTGGCGGGACCATTAACCGTAGCCCGGATGCGAACGGTTTGCAGGCTGCCCAGGCTGGCAAAGGGATCGGCCCCTAGGTCGGCGACTTCGGGGTCGGCAAAGGCTGTGGCAACAGTGGGGGTGTTGCTCGTGCGGGCCTCTGCCACGGACGTCCTCAAGTTGATGTTGAGGATCGGATCTTGAAGCCCTCGATCGGGCAGGAAGGTGACCGTATTATCGTTGCCGGCTAGGCGGAAGGAGGTGGTAAACAGATTGACGCGACCGCTGCGAACTTTTATGACACCCTCGGGGCGGAGATTGCTGACACTGGCGATGGGGCCGGTAATTTGGAGCGTTCCCTCGGCAAAGAAATTCAGTAGGTTGCTTTGGGTGATCTGGGTGGAGCGGTCTAGGGCAACGGTGAGATTTTGCAAGCGGGGCTGGAAGAGGCTGCCGCTACTGTCGGTGATTTCGCCAATCTGGTCAGCTTCGGCGGTCGCAGTGGCGCCGCCATTGCTGGCCGCATTATCGGGCAGAACGATGCGCCCCTGGGAGAGGCGTAACCGGCCACCAATTTGGGGACCACCAAAGAGGGGATTCAGACTGCCCCCCACGACCACACGTCCGTCAACGTTACCGTCGTAAAGCTGTAGATTGAGGCCAATATTATTGAGCTCCAGCGTCAGCGGGCCCTCGGGATCTAGGGCCGCAACCGGGAGCTCATTGGTCGAGGCCTCTGTCTCTGCATCGGATTCAGAGGCTGTCGCCTGAGTGAGGGGACTTTCACCCAGGTTAGCGAGTTGGGTGGCGCTGATGATGGGGAAGCCCAAGGGCACGGTGCCAGCGGCCCGGATGTCGCCGTCACTAAAGCGACCTTCTAGGGTTTGGACGACAACCCGGTCGCCTCGGAAGAAGGCGCTACCGCGGGTAATGGTGACCGGTTCTGGGAAGGCGCGGGCCCTGAGCACCGTGTCCGTCAGATCCACGAAGCCTTGGATATCGGGATTCGCTAGGGTGCCTCGGACGCGTAAGGCCACGGCACCCTGGCCAGATTCCCAACCGACCTGGCGATTGAGCACGTTGAGCAGGGCGAGGCCTTCGTCCTGGACGTCGATATCGATTGCGATCGCATCGCTTTCGGGCTCGACGGTCATAAAGTCAAAGGCATAGGGAATCTGCGCTTCTAGGGTCAACGGTTCAGGATTATCGGGCTGCATCAGTGAGCTAAACAGCGCCAACCTGGCGTCCTGGAAAAAGAAGCCCGCCTCTGCTGACTCAACGGCCTGGCCGTTGATTTCGCCGTCGGCTAAAGTCACGGACCCCCGGAACTGGGGATTTGCCAGTTCGCCACCAAAGCTGGCGTTGCCATTCAGTCGACCTGCCAGTCCCAGCGGTAGATTAAACAGGTCTCGCACGGCCGCAACTGGCAAATGTTGGGCCTCGAGCTGGAGGTTTGACCGGGCATCCGTGCGACCTAGCAGGTTGTACTGCCCGGCGATGTTAATGGCTGCGATGGGCGGCTCAGCATCGAGTTCATCGAGGCCTGCAGGACGGGTGGCGTCACTTCCGGCCATCGGATTGACCGCTGCGAGACGCAGCGGTTGTAGGGTCAAGATGCCGTCTTCATAGGTGCCCTCAGCCACAACTTCATCGGCTAAGAGGTCGTTGCCCCACTGCCAATTGTTACCCAGTACGTCAAAGCCCACGGCCAGTTCGCCAGCGCCACCGTTGACGGTGAGCGTACCGGCAAAGGGACCACTCAGCTCGGACAGAGGCGGCAAAATAGCTTGCTCGGCCTCGGCCGCTTCCCGATCGGCAATGGCCTGCAGCTCGGCGAGGCGGCGCAGCTGGGCCTCTAGCGGGGCGTCACTGTCGCCTGCGGGCTCGGTATCCAGCACCACAGGAATCGCCTCGGGGGGCAGCGGATTCTCAATCCATTCGGGCGGTGCAAATCCCCGACCCAGGTCATTGAGGTCAAAGATGGACAGGGCTGCCAGGAGGTCTTCAACGTTGCCCTGATCGGTATCGATCTGGGCGGTGTAGGTCAGTTCCGGCTGGAGCTGCGCCTGGGCATTGAGCTGGTAAAAGCTATTGGCAAAGAGGATTTGACCCCCCGCGAGGGTGATCTGGTTGTTGGCGTAGCGCACCTGCCCAGCAAACTGGTCGATGTCCACATAGCCCACACTGAGATCGTCTACGACGACATTGCCCATGCCAGCGCGAGTGGCCAGGTTGACCTGTAAATCGGGCAGTGAAACTGTGCCACGAACGGGGCCCAGGGGACTCCGAGGGAGGCCATCTAAAATCTCAATGGGAAAGCGCTGGAGGTTAGCCGTCAGCAGATCGCCTGTGGCTGCCCCGGCCGCTGAGGCATCTTGCCACGCTACGCTGAAGTCAAAGGCGCGGCGGTTCACATAGTTAACGGCAATACGGTCACCCCCGCCGGCCACGTCTAACGCTAAGCCCTCGGTATCGTAGGTGACGGTCCCGGTCAGGGTCGGGTCAAAGCCTAGACGATTGACCGCAAACTGCTCGAGTGCCAGGGTACCTGTTAGGTTTGGCGCGTTGGGGGCGCCGGTCAGGCGGCCGTCGAAGGTGGCCAGACCATTGACGTTGATTAGCTGGGGCAACTGCACCGGTAGGGCCGCTAGCGGGTAGCGGTCCGCCGCTAGATTGAGGTCAAAGTTTTGGATGCCGGTGAGACGGTTGCCGACAAAGGCGGGCGTAACTAGGCCATTGGCCTGGAGCTGGCTGCTGCTGGCGCTGTCAATGCGCAGTTGGGCACCATCCCAGGCGAAGGTGCTGGCCAGGGGCTGGTCAAATCCGGTCAACTGCCCGGATAGTCCCGCCAAACCTTGGGTAAGGGCGATATCGCCCCGGGCACGAATGGCCCTGGGGCTAAAGTTATCGGTCTGGCCGCTAAGCTGCACCTGACCGCTCAGACCGCCCCGCAGGTTTCGAGAAAATTGACTAATCTGGACGCCTGCTGCGTTGACGTTGGCTTGCCACTGGCCACCCGTGAGGGCGCCGCTGCCGGTGAGGTTGCCCCCGGCCAGCTGCTGTACCTGGAAGTCGCCGCTGCCGGTGAGGGTATTGGGACTAAAGTTTTGAGCGTTGCCAGCGAGCTGAAAGCTGCCGCTAAGCTGCCCAGACAGGCGATTGGCAAACTGGTCTAGGGCTACCCCAGCCACATTGACATCGGTGCGCCAGCGACCGTCCGTGAGGGTGGCAATGCCGGCTACGTTACCCCCGGCCAACTGCTGCACCCGATAGGTGCCCTGTCCTCGGACGGTGTTGAGGCTGCCATTTTGGGTGGGGCCTGAAAGCTGAAAGTCGCCGCTGAGCTGGCCAGATAGCTGGTTTTGGAACTGCTCCAGGGGAATGCCTGCAGCGGCAATATCTGCCTGCCATTGGCCGTTTGCCACGGTGCCGTTACCGCTGAGGGTGCCGCCTGCGATCGCAACTGTTGTCTCTTCAAAGGCCAGCACGCCATCGGCGTAGGTCAGACTGCCCCGGCCAGGGTACTGGGCATTGCTGGCCTGCCACTGGGCCGCGGTGACCAAACTGCCCGGATTGCCCGTCACCTGCACCTGAGCGTCCAGGTCCCCAAGGGTAATCGGTAGATTGTCGGTGTACTGGGCGGCAATGGCATCCCCGGGCACTGCCTCCCCGTCAATGTCAAAGGCCAGTGCGATCGCATTGCCACCAAAGTCCACTTCCCCCTGACCCATGAGCACCCCACCCACGGTGGGCTCTGCCATCATTTCCGTCAGCACCAGGGTACGGTCTCGGGCCGCCAGCTGATAGTTGGTCCGCACCGTGTCAAAGGTCAGCCGGTCTACCGTGACCGGCTCAGTGGCGGTCAGGTCACCCGCCACTAGCGGCGCGTTCATCGGCCCTGTGAGCGTCAGGGCGGTGTCAAAGTTGCCAGCGACTGCGATGGGCAGTTCCCAGTCAAAGGTTTCCGCCAGGGCTTCAACGCTGGCTCCCTCAACCTGGGCCGCCAAGTCGTAGCGGTCGCCCAGATAAATCGTGCCATCGGCGGTCGTGACCACCTCACCTAGAGCCGCGCTGGCCTCGTCAAAAATGATCGCCCTATCCTGATAGCGGACGACAGAATTCACATTGGTCAAGGCTGCCGGCAGATTGGCAACCTGCACGATGCCGTCGCTCACTCGGGTGACGCCGGAGAATTGAGTGGGCTGATCGGGGCGAAACGCCAGCTCTACATTGCCGCTGACCTTTCCCGATTCGGCCAGAATGGGCACATTCTGGAAGCCCAGAGTGGCCAGAACAAATTTGGAGACATCCGGCAACCAGGCTTGGTCCGCCTGGACCTCCAAATTTGTAATGCGGTCTACTTGCCGATTTGGATCGGTGGTGTTGGCAACGGGTTGGACCTCCCCTCGAAACAAAATATCGCCACCGTCTACCGGCGATCCGCTCAGTTCAAAGTTGAAACTTTGGGCTCTATGGTCTCCCAGGTCCACTGAATCAATGTCCAGCTTGCCTTTAAAATCCGTCAACACAATGGGATAGCGCTGATCAGACGTCGCTGCATAGGGCACTAAGGTGAGTTGGCTATCCCGGACCGTGACCTGGTCCAGTTCAACTTTAAAGAGCTCCCGTTGAGGGGGCTCGCGCTCTGGTGTTTCTAGCCCGAGCCAGCCCTTTTCCGCGTCCTGCTCTAGATAGCCGTTTGCCGTTTGTACCGCTAAATCCAGCGAAAGCCGTCGACTGAGTAGGGCGGCCAGCAGGTTAAACCGTACTTCCACGGATTCGGCCGAGACGGTGGTGGGGTCCGTGGGGGTGGCACCCAGGCTAGAGGGACCCACGCGAATGCTGCCTAGGGTAACCCGCTCTACCTCCCCCAAGGCCACCGGACGCTCTAGCGAACGCGTCAGCGTTTCCGAGAGAAAGGGGGCCAGATCGGTGTGAATATAGCGCCAGGCCCAAAGGCTGGCCCCGCCCAGGGCGACGATACCGCCCGCACCACCGGCCAGGGCAATTTTCCGCCACAGGTGACGACGCTGTGGGGGCTGTGGGGGCTGTGAGCCCCTCTCCGCATTGGGTGCGGTCATAAATTCAGGACGCAAAAGTTAACACGCCCTCAAGTTTATCAATTTAATTTGCTGAGGGGTGTACTCGGTCCAACAACCTGGCAGATCCGCTGACGGACCGTGAGTTGTCGCCCGGTTTACTGGGCTTGATCTGCTGAGGGCCGCTATTCTCTGAAGCTACGGTCACCCCAAACGCTGGAGAATTGGACAGAATAGAAAGGGTGACTAGCGCCGGTTCCGTCTAATTGGATCAGGACTGGGCGATCGCATCTCGTTCCCGTTTACTTGCCGCCGCTGCATGACCAATCCTTTTATTCAGCTCAAATCGCGTTATTTCATCTTTGGGGCGTTTTTCCTTGTCAGTGTGCTGGTGGGAATGGTTTATGGGGTGGTGGTGACCACGCCACTACTCCCCTGGCCCGCAGAGGATCCGATTGCGACCCCGATTTTGACCCTGCTGACCTTTGGCCTGCTTGCTGCAGTGCTAGTGGGGGGCGGGCGCAGTCTGGGGCTCCGGTTTGACTATCTGTTTGGACAGCCGCCCAACGGCGTCAGCTGGTGGTACTTCATCTTGCTGGTCATCAGCGGGCTGCTATTTTCCATGGGCAGCTTTTTTGTGGTGTTTTACCCGGTCTCGCTATTGGCGCCGGGGGTGGTCTCAGACTTGCTGTCCCAGTCCTTACTCAAGACAGACACCGTTCTACCCCAGACCTATCAATGGTTGACCATCTTCCTGGCGGTGGTATTTGCCCCGGTAGTTGAGGAGTTTATCTTTCGAGGGGTACTGCTCCAGCGTTGGGCTGTCAAATGGGGCCTGCG
>JBCBOC010000108.1:0-8651 GCA_039821475.1 Cyanobacteria bacterium J06632_22
ATCTCGGCCATGGTCTGGTTGATGCGTAGGAAGCGACCCTGGGGACAGGACTGATACATGCCCGAGGCCGCATGTTCAAACAGGCTGCGATAATTCTCTTCGGCTTGCTGGAGGGCATGCTCAGCCTGTTTGCGATCGCTAATGTCGTAGAGCACTGTCAGAATAGTGTGTTCCTGTTCAAACATCAGGGGTTGCATGGTTGCAGCGGCCCAAAACGGCTCGCCATTGGCCCGCTGACATTCCACTTCTCGATGCTGTACACCGGTATCTTGGGCCATAGCGGCCACTAAGCTAGCCCGATCGTCCGGGTTCCGGTAGAACTCAAGGGTTGAGCGCTGGAGTAGTGTCTCCATTGGGAGTCCGATGGAGACTTCGGCGGCGCGGTTTGCGTAGAGAATTTGCCCGTCAGCGATGCGAGAGATAATGATCGGCACTGGGGTGGCTCCGGCAATGACGCGCTGGGCAATATACATAGCCTGTTGGTCTTGAAGCCTGCGTTTTTCTAGGCAAGCGCTAATTTTGGCCTGTAATAAGATGGGGTTGAAAGGCTTCGAGAGAAAGTCTTCTGCGCCCATTTCAATGCAGTGAACGACGCTGTTTAATTCATCGAGAGCCGAAATCATAATGACCGGAATGGTCTTCCAGGTCGGGTGCTGCTGGATTTGCGCAAGGACATCCAGGCCATTCATGTCGGGCATGAAAATATCGAGCAGGACCAGGTCATAGTTTGTGGTGGCGAGCTGCTGTAGGGCCTGATGTCCATCGTTGGCTGTGGCGACTGTGTAGCCATAGCGGTTGAGCTGACGGGAGAGCAGATCGCAATTAATGGTGTTGTCATCGACCACTAGAATATGGCCCTCTACCACCTTGGGTGCCGCATCTCGTACCGACTGAATCAATCGATTAGCGGTTTGGGCAAAGCGCTGGTTGGCCGTGTTATCGAGCTGTAGCTGCGAGAAGACGCTGGTTTGACTGTGGAGCATCTGGAGCTGCTGTTGCGCCAGATTAACGATGTCGTTGATCATCTCCAACAGCTGTCGGGCGGCGGTGTCGATGCGCTGCAGGTCTGCGAGTACGGTCCCAGAGGTCTCCTCTAAGAGTATCTCGCTATAGCCCATGACGGTACTGAGAGGGGTCAGCAGCTCCAGCCGGACTCGGGCGCTAAAAGAGTGAATATCCTGGGCGACGGGATGGGTTTCTAGTTGGTCTGGGTTGAGAATTGTATTAGCGGCGGTGAGGAGCTGTAGCCCCGCCGTATGGATCTGAGTAATATCGCTACGCGTCGTATCACCGTTCGCGGTTGGCGTCGGAGGGGCAGGCAGTTCGTCTAACAAAATTTCGCTGTAGCCGATAATGGCATTGATGGGGGTACAGAGCTCGTGGCGTAGGTGGCGTAGCAGCAGTGCCTCCACCGGATCACGCTGAGGGTCTGTCGGGGTAGGAAGGACCGCTGATGTGATCTCTGGCAGCTCCGGCAGCAGTGCTTCGATTTTGCCCACGAGTCGGGTGAGGTTAATGGGCTTACTGTCGTAGTCATCGCAGCCCACGGCCAAGGCTTTTTCTCGGTCGCCTGCCATGGCATGAGCCGTGAGTGCCAGGATCGGAATATGCTGTACGCGGCCATCCTGCTTAAGTTGCTGGGTTGCCTCCCAACCGTCCATCACCGGCATGCTCATATCCATCAAAATGAGATCGGGTGTTTCCGCCAGGGCCTGGGGTAGGGCATCGGTGCCATTTTCACCCGTGACGACATCGTAGCCCTGCTGCTTGAGCCGCCGCACCAGCATGTCGCGATTCACCTGGTTGTCTTCGAGTAGCAAAATCTTAGCCATGGCGGTGTCCTTAAGCGGTGCTGCGGGCGGGGTGAAAGGCTGGAATCATGTCAGTGCTGTAGCGGGGCAATTCGCGGCAGGTAATCAAGCGACCGAGCTAGCGTTGAGTCTGTCCCATGACTGGGCGCGATGACGGCCGGGTTGCCAGCAGGTCTTGAATTTCGTCCAGGAGGGTTTGGCGACTGTAGGCTCCCTTTTGGTGAATCTGCTGGATCTGCCCCTGGAGGCGTTGGCGGTCTTCCGCCGTGAGATCTTTGGCTGTGAGTACGACCACAGGAATAGACCGCCACTGTGGCCGTTGTTTTAACCGCTGTAAAAACTCAAAGCCGTCCATTTCCGGCATCATCAGGTCCAGTAAAATCACATCGGGTCGTCGCTGTTCTAGTTGCTCTAGGGCCCGCAGGCCATTCTCGGCCTCCATGACCTGCCAATGGGCGCTCTGGAGCTGGCGGCGGGTCATCTCTCGGTTGGCGGTATTGTCCTCCACGACCATGGCCCAGCCCCCGTTGGCCGAGCGGTAGTGCTGTAGGGTAGTCACCAGCCGCTCAGCGCTAACGGGTTTGAGCAGATAGTCTGCTGCGCCCAGGGCATAGCCCAGATTTTTGTCATCGGTGATGGTCATCATCACGACTGGAATATGCATGAGGGCCGGGTCTAGTTTCAGTGCTCGCAGCACTGACCAGCCATCCATCTCCGGCATCATCACATCCAGTAAAATTACGTCCGGTGCCGCTGTCATGGCGAGTCGCAGGCCCTCCATGCCATCACTGGCGGTGAGCACTCGGTAGCCGGCCTGTTGGAGTGAGCGTCGTGTCAGGTCTCGGACCGAGGCGTTGTCATCGATCACCAAAATACTGGTCTGTCCTAGCCTGGCGGAAGATGTAATCCCAGTGATCCCCCCAGATGGTGCGGCGCCTGTGCCACCGGGGGGAGGGCCATGCTTGGCAGAGACTGACGGGAGGGGTTCCAACTGTTGAGAGGAGCTGGCCTGGGGATCAACCACTTGAGTCGGCAACCATAGCGTAAAAGTAGTGCCTATTCCAGCCTGGCTCTGACAGTGAATATCGCCCCCCATCATGCGGCAAAAGTCTCGGGTGATAACGAGCCCTAGTCCCGTACCGCCATAGTTACGGGTTGTCGATCCGTCCGCTTGGACAAAGGCTTGGTAAAGCTTGGCCTGTTGCTCAGGGGTCATGCCAATGCCCGTATCTGTGACGGCAAAGGTCAGGCCTGCCTCGTCGGTCCCAATGGCATTTGCGACGCTACCGTCAAGCCGCCAGGAGGGCAGTGTGCTGAGGCGCGAAACCGCCAGAGTGATGGTGCCATTTTCGGTGAATTTAGCGGCATTGCTCAGGAGGTTGAGCAGCGCCTGCCGCAGCTTGGTGACATCGGCATATAGGGTGCCGATGTCATGGGGACAGTTGATGACAAGCCGATTGCCGTTTTTCCCCATGAGCGGCTGGGCCGTTTGCGTGACTTCGGTGACCACTTGCTGGACGTTAAACTCTTCCAGGAACAGCTCCATCTTTCCGGCTTCGATTTTGGAGAGGTCCAGAATGTCGTTGATCAGCGAGAGCAAATGTGTCCCGGCATCGTGAATTTTATCGACGTCTTCCAACTGGAGTTGATCAACCTTGCCCTTGAGGTCGTCCTGTAGGATTTCGCTATAGCCAATGATGGCGTTGAGCGGCGTCCGTAGTTCATGGCTGACATTGGCCAGAAACTGACTCTTGGATTCACTGGCCTGCTCTGCTTCGGCACGGGCTTCCTCTGCCTCTCGGGTGCTTTCAGCGAGTTGGGCCGTACGTTCTTCCACGGCTTGGTTAAGGTTTTGCTCCCGTTTTTGCACTTCGTTGGCCATGCCTTTGAAGGCTCGCGCCAACTGGCCGGGTTCGTCGGCACGCCGGGCAATACGAGTGATGCCCCCGGTGTCAAAGGTCTGCGCGGGATGGGCGGTGATGCTGCCAACTGCGCCCATGCGACGGGTTAACTCGGTGAGGCGGGCAATGGGTTGAATGACGCTGCGGCGCAGTAGCCCGTTCAGGACTGCGATCGCAGCCGCAAAAATGCCGACAAAAATGCCAATGGCCAGGTTACGGTACTGTGTGCCCCGGCTAAAGACTTCCCCGGCTGGGACATAGACCGTTTGAGCGGAGACCACTTCGCCCACCTGCCAGCCAAAGCCCCCCTGCTGCCCATAAGTGGTGAGCTGACTCTGGGGTGCGTCAGCGGGCCGGCCGTGGCACTGTAAACAGCTTTCACTCCCAACGCGTAAGGGCCGGGCACTGTAAAACAGCTTCTCCCCTTCGACCACTCGATAGCCGGAGAGCAACTCGAGCCCATCGTCTTGACGAAATTGATTGACTAGGGTCGTTTCAAACGAGCTGGCCAGATCTCTGGGATTGGTGGGATTGAGGGTGGCTTCTTTATAGAAAAAGTTTTCGTGGCCTGGGGTTTCGCGGAAGGACTCAAACACTTCGCGTGCCGAGTAGGCTGGGACGGTTTCGGCAATGAACTGAGGGTCGGTCATCAGCCGATCCGCCAACAGAGGGCGAATGTGATCGCTGGTGTAGGCACGCACCGAGTTCATCGTCTGGGTCAAAATCTCGGCCTGGGCGTTGACCTCGGCTTCTGCCTTTCTCTGCATCGCGTGGGATAACAGCAGACCGGCCAGCAAAATACCCGTCAGGAACACCAACGTGAGGAAAAAGGTGAACTTTTGCCCGAGCTTAAGCTTTTTAATCATGGTTGAAGGGGCCACCCAAGTGGCGCAGGCCGCTATATGCAAACTGGCGCTGTTCAAATTGTTGAAGAACTCTGGAAAGGATGTGAGATTGTCAGGAAAATTCTGGGAAAAGACGACGCACGTCGATGGCGTTACACCTATTCAAGGTTCCAGGATATTTAGGTTTCCAGGCGCAACATTGCACCGCTTTAGAGGCGGCGCTGAATGTATCCCTTTGATGTATTGCTAGAACTTGATGTATCGCTAGAACGCGTTTTTGAGTGCGTGTCGTGATCCCCTAGCTGACGAGGCTCAAATTCGTAAGGCCTATTTAAGTGCCGCCACCTTACATTGCTTACGTACTATCTCTCAGTATTTTGGAGTTATTCCTAGGCTGGGTCAAACCAACTCCGTAAAACTACATAGTTCCCTGCTGTCCGAGATACAGTGCGTTGTCCGGTCGTGCTCGGGTGGTGTGATCTGTCGAATCCCGCAGCGCTCTCATATCAGCGCTCTCATACCAGCGCTCTATGGGCAAGAGATAACAAATTTGGGCGGTGTGAGCGCCGACTCCGAATCAAACCGCTTTATCGCATCAGTTTCGCCTACAGTTGCGCAACTACAGGCGAAACTGATTCAGGGGATTTGCTACTCTTAGAGAAAGCAGGCGCGTCAGCGTCTGCGCTGTCATGCTGCAATTGAGGAACTGCTAATTTGTCTAAGCAAGATCTAATCGAAATGGAAGGGACGGTTACCGAATCGCTTCCCAACGCGATGTTTCGCGTGGATTTGGACAATGGGTTTAATGTGCTGGCCCATATCTCTGGCAAAATTCGTCGCAACTACATCAAGATTCTGCCGGGTGACCGGGTCAAAGTTGAGCTCACCCCCTATGACCTGACGAAGGGCCGTATTACCTATCGTCTGCGGAAGAAGTAGGTCTGTCTGTACGCGGTAAACAATCGCTGGTGGGTGCTGCTAGCTCGCCAATATCGCCTCTAAAATTGGGTCTGCACCGAAGCGCACCACATCGGTGCAGGGGATTTGTGTATCTGTTTGGATAGTTGCGATCGCAGCCTTGGCTTCAGCCTCACTCGCGCCAAACGTATTAAGCGCCACCCCGGCGACTTTAGCCGTGACAAAAGTGCCCCCTGCTGTGGCCAGCGATTCATATAGCTGGATCACGTCTGTTAACGGAGGGAGTGGAAAGCCAGCAAAATGCTGAATCTCTGTCATGCCCAGCTTATGCACGAGAACCAGGTGAGTGGCCTGGGAACCGCGTAATAGGGGCAGCGTTGCCGTTGATGCCGGGTTAAAAATTGAGCCCTGTCCTTCGACGTACAGCACATCCTGCTCCGGGGCGTTGCGCAGCACCGCCTGTTCCACTGCACCCGAGGCAAAGTCGACCCGCACCGCATCTAGCGGAATGCCATCGGCCCCTAACATCAGGGCGGTTTGCCCGGTGGCAATTAGTTTGGACTGTAGCCCCCGGCGCTGGGTGGCGCGGTTCAGCTCAATGCACGTAGACATCTTGCCCACGGCCATATCGGTGCCCACGGCCAGCACCCGCTTGCAGGCTAGTTCACTCGCCTTGCCTGAGCCTACGGTCAGGCCATCGGGCTCTTGGCGCATATCCCAAATCCACTGACCAGGCTGTAGCTGCTGGGCCATGTCCGGGTCGATGTTCATCAGCGTATGCAGTCCGTTCATCACCGATACACCTGCAGCGACAGCCTGCCGCACTTCGGCGTACCACGGCTCAGGCAAAATGCCCCCCGACGGTGCGAGCCCAATGGCGAGGACCTCGGGGTTGTGTGCCAGCGCTGCATCCATGGAGGCCACAATTGGCACGTCCCGCGGGATGCCTGTCAGTGTTTCCAGACGCTGTCCGGCACAGGTTTCGTCGATGACAGCGACAATCGGATTCTCGCTGTAGCGCAGCAGGGCAAGCCCGGTCTTCCCCTTTGCGCCCACGGTGCCGTTGTGGAGTAAAATTGCGAGCCGTTGATCCGCTTGAAGCATAGATGATGAACCGTTTGAGTCGGATAGACTTGGCGTCGGGGCGTGGGTTGGATGACCTATCCCGCCGTTTCAACACACCATAAAAGCGAACCCAACGCCTGATGAGATTTTCCTACAAAAATTAGTTTTCGCTATCGTCGCATCACCTTACTCACCATCTTGCGCGACAGCCGCAGATTCAGATCGTCTTGTTGGTCTGCCCATTCCTGCAGTACCCGAAAGAAAACCTGCCGGTCTTTGCTCTGGAGGACGGCGGTCTGATCGGCTGTTTCAATGGCGTAGGGATAGCCACTGCCCACCACAATTTCGGCCCGTACCCAGTTCATCACCTGCTCTACGAGCCCTGTCTCATGCATCCACAGCGGCATTTCCAACCGAGCAGGGTAGCCCTGGTGGGCTTTAAGGTAGGTAAAGACAATGCGGTCTTGCTGTTCCTGGTAGTCAGAGAGAATGCCACTGCGATCGCACCGAAAAACGGGCGTACAGTCTCCCCACCGCATGTCGCGATTCAGCAGTTGGGCATCGTGCACGGTGGCAGGGCCTTCTATCTCTAAAAAAGTCGCCAGGAGTGTCGTGAGGTCGTGGGCATAGCTGGTATCGACATAACCCACGAGGGGCACTTGATGTTCTTCACTGGCGCGCAACAGCTTGAGTAAACAGTTCACGTAGACGTTACCCAAGCTATCGTCCAGGGCTTCAGCAAAGGTCGCGACCAACGATCCGTCGAAGAAAACCAGCGTTCGACGTTTGTTGGCGACCTGTTGAATGTACTGTACAAGCCGCTCGGTCTCCATCTGAAATCGACGCACATTGACCAGTCGGTCGACCGGTTGGCTGCTGTCGCGCACCTGCAGGTCCGCAGGCGTCATCACATCGAGATCAATATCTTTGCAGTAGGGGTGCTGGTCAGAATGGGGGTTTTCAAACCAACCAATCTGTACCAGCGCGATGGGGATCGAGACATCTTTGCTGGGGAAAATCTGGGAGCCATCCACTGCAAAGGTCGTCACCCCCTGCAACTGCTGCTTAACCCACACCATGCTTTGTTCCCGGTTGCCCCAGGTGAGCCCGCAGCGTCGCACCCCCGTGTGTGTGTCTTCAAAATCCTCTAGCGGCCTAGCGCCGACGCTACCTTCTTGGCCTAGGCTCCACTCCCAAAGGGTTTCAATGGGTGTCTGGCTCAGGGTCTGCCAGGCTCGTTCATACTGCGTCAGTGCCTTAGATACCCGCCCATCAAACCGCGTGAAGTCATCGCGTTTATGGTTGAGGATGTTGTGAATTTGAGTGGGCTTAATCGACATCGGCAGAAGACCGGCACAACACGTCGCTCATAGTATATATGAACTCTTGCGCCCGGAATCAAGTCATTTAGCGCTGAAGCGATTTAGGCAACGGGACTAAATGACTATTTTTGGGTCAATGGTAGAGCAGGGTAAGCAAGGGAGTGGATGCGTGGCAGTGGGGGTCTTCTGTCTGATTCTGCTGGGCATTGGATGGGTTTTGATGCCCCGGCTCCTGTTTGGTTATCGTCGGCCCCACAATGCCATCTTGGAGGCGCGCGCCTATGTCGGGGCTATGAATCGGGCACAACAGGCCTACTATCTCGATCAAAGCACCTTTGCTACTGAGCTGGACAGCCTGGGGCTGGGCATTAACCCTGAAACGGATTACTACTTGTACCAGACTCAGGTGTTGAATGATGTTGCCGTGCAGAATATCGCCGTAGCTAAGCGCGAGGGGCTGTACCACACGATTGGCATCGTTTGGCGTGTTGAGGGTGGGCAGGGAGACACAGCAACAAATTATCAGCTGTGCCATGACCAGCAGCGTACCGAAACAGCGCTCATGCCTCCACCACCGCGGTTAGTTCGTATTCTCAGTTGGTTTCAGCCGCAGCCAGCGGGCGAGATTCCAGCAGGTGTCACTCCAGCGTTTGAGGTGCCCGATGTACCCGTTGCGCCGGATGCGCTCATTCCTTGCCCGACGGGATATACCTCCATGAGATAGTCGTTGATATCGAAACTGGGTTTACTAAGAGAGTATCGCTCGCCACTTTGCTTCTAAGAAAATGG
>JBCBOC010000247.1:0-6017 GCA_039821475.1 Cyanobacteria bacterium J06632_22
CAGATCAGTTTGTTGAGCTCGGGCAGTATCAACCTGTGTGATCGCGCTGTTCGTCGATTAGTTGGTACTGCCCGAGCTCAACAAACTGATCTGCCGCTGGGCCTTGTTCAGACCACACCAACGATTGTAGGCTGGCACAGCTATTCGACGCAGAAATTGTTGCCATCGTTGAGTGATGGCATCGGGCTGATAAGCCACCGCCTGAACTTGACCGGCCGCGACGATAGACCGCCGAAGCTCAGCTGAGTGTCTTAAACGGCCTAGCGCCACCAAAACCTCTAACACCGAGTTAGCCTCCAGGTAGTTAAGACCTACTTTGCCAACAGCACGATAGGCAGACTCTTTACCTAAAATCGCTGGAACGCTTGCAAGCCAAGCATTATACAACTTAGTAGGGGGCTTATTGAAATAACCTGGATAGCGGACATGAACACGCCGAATAGCGACCACCGCATCGATCTGTCGGTAATCGTTCCAACGGTTGTTAATCGAGCCATAGTCATTCCAATCGTTCGTATTGGCAATAGAAACCCACCGAAACCTCCGCTCAGTTAGTTGTTGAACCCAGTTGGATGTTCTTAACATGGGGTCAAGGCTACGCTCATGCCCAAGAAACGCAACCGTATCAAACTGCTCTCCTCGCGCCGGATCGCGAGGCAACAGTCCTGGCTGAGGCCAGTGGGGTATAAAGTGAGTATTGCGTCGAACTTCACGGGGATTTTGAACCACGTGTAGCTGAGCCACATCACATGGCGGAGCCTCTGCCTTAAGACAAACCAACAACCGGGTTCCACCAGGCTTGACTAAGCCTGAGCGAACGGCATTGCTATGGAATAGGACAATTCCCTGTTCAGGTAACTGGCCGGTCAGATGACAGGGCAGTCCTGCCTCCCGAAGTCGTAGGTAGGTTTGGAGGGTCCAAGCGTACAGACCTAGGCCGAACCCAGCCCAATTTTCACTGCTGTGGGTCGGTAGCTCGGCGGGCCAATAGCACGCTGGCAGGTAAAAATATATTGGCGGAACAACCATAAGTTTAGAGCAGTTTCCTCAGCTAAACCGCCTCATCACAAACACGCGCGACGCAGCGGCCTCTTTTATTCTCATAAGTCGGTCACTGCCAAAACCGTAGATGAGTCTCATCACATGTTCGAAAAAGAACACATTCAGCCCCTGGTTAATCGTCTGACTATGAACAAAATTAGGTATCGCATTGATCTCAATCAGTCGAATACCGCCCGTTTCTAAGGGCAGCAGGTCAATCCCTAACAGCAAATAACGCTTCTCGGTTGTTGCCTTTAGCGCCGACTGTAAAGCAGGAAAAATCCGCCGCAGTGACGCTTTAACCTGGGTCATGGTTTCGGCAAATCTGGGCAGGCCCGAATAAAGTTTCATCTCAACGCCGCTGTTGCCCGTCTGGTAGCCACGATGGTCCACCTGAACGCCGTACTCGGTGCTGCCCCTCTGATACTGTGGCGCGTGAATCACCACAAAGCCATCGTCAAACAGGTACGCGTTGCCATGCCACAACAGCACATACACACGAGCGGTAAATTTTCGACCGTCGATCAACTTAATGTCCTCAACGCCTGCCTGAATCAGGCTGTGGCGAGGAAGTTCAAGATTTGCTAGATCTTTGTGGGCAACAACCTGAATGCCACGCCCGCCCGACAGATGATTAGGTTTGACAAACCAAATGCTAGGTGGGTGAGGATGTGCGATCGCATCGACCACCCGAGTAAACGTCGCCGGAAACACGTCGTCGATGCCGTGCGCCGTCAGCGTCTCACTCACCCGTCGCTTACTTTCTAGCGGGTTGTAGGCTTCGGGCTCAATCAGCTTAATGCTGTCTTCTCGCTCGCTAGGGTTTTGACCATAGAACCGACACCAGTAGCTAAAAATCGGATAGTTCCCTATGGGAATCGACTGATTTAGTACGGTGGCAGCCTGCTGGAACAGCGAAACAGCTCGATTGGCCTGAACCTCTATCATGTCAGATCACCCGCTTAAAGCCCCGGCCTCTGGACGGAGCTGTCTTGGGGGCTGATTGAGGCACTGACCGCAGCGGCTTTTCTCTAAACCACAGGTTACAGGCCCACTTCTCACCCTTTTCAACAGGTAACCCACCGTGCAGACTGGATGGGTGACGTTGAGTCGTATCTGCAAAGCAGTTGTGAAAAATCACCATCCGCCCCTTGACGGCTCGCACTTCCATATCTAGCTTGGGAAAGCACGTACCACCACCCGCTGTAACCGTATTGAGATAAAGCAGGCACGTCACCAGTCTTTGGCCGCCCTTAGCCATGCAGCGCTGCCCTCTCTCCGAATCGGCTTCCCAGGCATCGTAGTGGGGTTTGTAGCTCTGAGTCTCTCGGTAATGGATGACTTGGTAAGACTCTGCATGGGTCAGCGGCATACCAACCAAGCGACTCACCCGATCTGAGAGCTGTTCAATCTCGGACGTTGTACGGTGACCAAGCCAGCAGTTACGTCCTGTACGTCCTTGGCTGACGACACCTGCATGGCTTGCCGAGACCAAAGCCTGCCGTAACTTCGATGCTGCCGACGAGATCAGGGCATCAACTTCAGCCGTAGAGATAAAATCCTCAATCACCTGAACAAGGGGCTCCACGTTAACCCGCTGACCTAGCGGATAGGCCTGACGAACAGCAGTTGAGTTGGGATTAAACTGACTTTGCGTCATGCACAATGCACTCTTCAACAACGTGGAAAACCAATAATGAAAGAAATTGCAACTTTTGCAACTGTTTAGGGCGTTTGACTCTAAGCTAATCGCATCCTACTACCAATGCCCCTAAATAGTTGACAAATATTTTCAATAGTCAACCTAACCGCGGATAGATGTCGACATCACCTCTATGATGATTCGATACGCTTGGGCTAAGGCATATCAAGGGCTTCTCTCTACTTAATTCGGAGGACGTTTCCTCCGAATTACTGATTAATTCATAAAAACTTCACACAAATGAAAATGGGTTTAAGTATAGCCGTGGTAACTTTTAAAGGGCATCTTGTTGATATTCTCTGTCAGTAAATGTGTCTGGTACAGGGTGTGCCGTGCATTACCTTGTCAGCAAAGTCCCGTACCGTTTTCAGAATGCTATTTGCGTTTTAGGCTTGGATTCGCATCGTCTTTGCAGAGGCTGTAAGTGTGAATAGCCTCTGCAAAAACAGATAACGAGAACTGAGTTAGGCAAGCTCATATGCCCCACCGGGCTGTCGGCGAGCTGCCTACTGCTTCCCACCTATTGATTGTCGCCCATCGATTGGGCTTGTACCAGAATTGCTACTCCTCATCCCCCGTGCCTTCCCCAGCCGCTGTCATGGATATTTCTGTCATCATTTGCACCTACAACGGCGCTGCACAGTTACCCGTCGTCTTTGAGCGGCTCTTGCACCAAGCTGTCGACACTAATGTGGAATGGGAAATCGTTGTTGTCGATAACAACAGTAGAGATCGCACTGCCAGCGTTGTCCAGGGTTATCAGCGCCGTTCAGCTTTTCGAGGGAGGCTGCGTTATCAATACGAGCCCCAGCAGGGCATTGCCTATGCGCGTCGCTGCGGCACAAAAGTTGCAAAAGGGGAGCTGCTGGCCTTTTTGGACGATGACAATCTGCCGCAGCTTAACTGGCTCCAAGCGGTTTATGATTTCGGTCGGCAACATCCACTGGCCGGGGCTTATGGCGGGCAAATTGTCGGGCGCTACGAGGCTGAACCACCCGAGAACTTTAGCCGCATTGCCTGTTTCCTCGCGGTGATTGACCGTGGTGATCGCCCGTTTCGATACGACCAGCTCCGACGCTGGCTGTTTCCAGCCGGGGCAGGGGTAATCATTCGACGATCAGCTTGGCAGTCAGTGCCTGCTTCCCCGACGCTGGCGGGCGTATCGGGGGGCAGCCTCAACGCCAAGGGTGAAGATATCGAAATGCTCTCCCATATCCGCAGGCGAGGATGGCAAATCTGGCACAGTCCGACCCTCCGAATTGAGCATGTGATAGGGCGCGATCGCATATCTGCCCCCTATCTGCTAAAGCTGTTTCGCGGGGTTGGGCTCAGCCGCTACCGTACTCGCAGTCTACAATATCGAGGCTGGCAGCTCCCTGCCGTCGTGGTTGCCTATGGCGTTAAAGATCTGGTCAAGCTTCTACTTTACTACCTGGGACATCGGCACACACTACGGTCCGATTTGGTTGCTCAGTGCGAAATCACGCTTCTCTACAATAGCCTGGTTTCACCCCTATTTTGTTTAGTAAAGGAGGGCCAGAACCGTTTCGATTGGCTCAAACCCAGTCGAAATCCTCGTCTCGATGTACCGTGATTAGCGAAGAATCCTTAAGTCCGAAATTCTCCTCGACGGTTTTTACATCGCTGTTTAGATCCTTCTCTAAAGAGCTTTAATCGCCTCGGGAAAACTTCTACGAGTTCTAATTTTACAATGTCACACCTCTTACCAAGGCAATTAGCGCCGCAGCGTCAGGGTACCCCTGTACAATCGGCGCTGGTCGTAATTGACTCGACCGTCGAACATCTTCCGCTGCTACTGGTTGACCTGGGCGATCGCGCCGAGGTTTTGGTTATTACCCCTGAGCAAAACGGCATTGCTCAGGTTACCGATGCGTTAAAGACGCGATCTCACCTGACAAGCCTACATATCGTCTCCCACGGTGCGCCCGGACGTTTATTCCTGGGCCATACTGAGCTGAGTTTTAGCACGCTAAGCCACCATGCAGAAGCAATTGAAACCTGGGCTAATGTGCTCCAAGGCAAAGACCTGTTGCTGTATGGCTGTCAAGTTGCTAAAGACGCAATGGGTCAGCTACTACTCCAACAGCTACATCAGCTGACCGGGGCAAACCTGGCTGCGTCAGAGCAGCGCGTAGGTAAGACTGGCGAGCAAGTCCACTGGGCGCTAGAAACTGAAATCGGTCAGCCCCTGACACAGCCCATTTTCTCCCAGCAGTTACAGGCTAGCTACCCCAGCAACTTCGAGACCGTCAACTTCAGCGTCAGCACCAACACGCTGGTTGAGAGCGAAGGGACACCGTTTAGCTTTAATTTTAAGGTAGATGGTAACATCCCAGCAGGCGGCAGCATTGTTCGCTTAGAGGCAAATCGTCCTCAAGCGATCAACCAATGGAATCTTTTTGCCCTTGAATTCAGCGGCTTGTCCGGTGGCTTAGGCGAGGGCATTATTGATGTCTCACCTAATCAAGACTTCTCTGCTTTCAACATTATTATCACTGAGCCGAACGCAAGCATTAGCCTACCTGTCTTCAACGACTTCGTAGACGACAGCCCAGATGCTTACACTTGGACAATATCGTCGGTATCGGCAGGGACAACAGTCAACGACGACAACAATACGACTACAACGATTTTTGACGACCCCAGCGAAGTACCTGCGCCCGAGCCCGAACCGGAGCCTGAGCCCGAGCCCGAACCCGATCCTGAGATTAACCTGACTTCAGATATCACCACGCTAGTTGAAGAAGAGGGCACAGAAGTCGAATTAACTTTTGACTTGAGCGTACCTCCAGCTAATCCAGTGGTTGTCACGGTAGATTTGGGTAAGCCTTTTGGTCTAGGTGATTTTGACGTCTTTCCCCCAGGACCAGCAGCAACAGCAACAGGCGGTCAACTGGTCGGCAGCACAAACGATGCTAGCGGAAGTTCGTTTACATTTGCGATTACGGCACAAACTGCAACTATCACACTGCCCATTTTTGACGACCCCGGTCGGGTACCTGACGGAACGGCTACCAACCCTGGCGACGAGCTGCGCAACGATGACCAGGGCGAAGAGCAGACCACCTTTACGCTTCTGCCCGGTAATGGCTACACCGTCGGTAGCTCGAACTCGGTCACATTAACGCTAACAGATAGCGATACCCCAGAGCCTGAGCCCGAACCTGAGCCCGAGCCCGAACCGGAACCCGAGCCGGAACCCGAACCTGAGCCAGAACCTGAGCCAGAACCTGAGCCTGAGCCAGAACCCGAG
>JBCBOC010000777.1:0-2159 GCA_039821475.1 Cyanobacteria bacterium J06632_22
ACTGACGCAGAGGTCTGCGTCAGTACTTCAAACGCCGATTAAGACCGTATGAATTTGAAGGTACGACCGAATGATGTGCGGCATAAAGAGCAATCGTATCCAGACGCTAGACGATTGTGTTTTGATCAATGCAAGTGGCGTACCACTGAAAGCTTGCTTTAGGGATGCGTTGCTGAGTGATGTAGTCCACATAGGTTATGCCAAAGCGGCGGTCGTATCCCCAGGCCCATTCAAAGTTGTCGAGTAAACTCCAGAGAAAATAGCCTTGGAGGGGATAGCCTTCGGTGATGGCTCGTTGTGCTGCGTTGAGATACTGACGCAGGTAGAGAATGCGGTCGGTGTCGAGGATTTCTCCATTGATCAGCTGATCGTTTGCGGCACAGCCATTTTCGGTAATGAGAATGGGTAAATCAGGGCGGTTAAGGGTTGTACTGATGTGGCGTATGCCCCAATAGAGGCTTTCTGGCACAATCTGTAGCCAGGGCATGTGGAGCTTGGGATAGCCGGGTGGGTAGCTGACGATTTCGTAGCCCTGGTTGTGGTCTGCGGCACGAACGTGGACACCAGTGTAGACATTGAATCCGAGATAATCTAAGGGCTGATGAATGATTTCTAAATCGCCGGGGGCAATGTCTGGGGCCTGGTTGCCCAGTTGTTGTAACAGTTCAGGGCTGTAAGCTCCGGTTAAGACTGGATAGAGAATGCCGCCGTTGGTGCCACAAAGCGGAAAGGCACGTTGGGCTGCCTCAATATGTTCGGCAGTTTCGATGAGGGGGACGGGGGTGAGGAAGTTGTCGACGAGGGCAACGGTGCAGGGTTGGCGGCTGTGGGCACGGATGGCCTGACAGGCAAGGCCGTGGGCCAGCAGGGCATGGTGTGAGGTTTGCCAGACGGCTTTGAGATTGGGGACAACGGTGCCGGGGGCATGGGGCGGCATCTGCCCCACGCCGTAGCCTAAGTGAGTAAAGCAGAAAATTTCGTTGAGGGTGAACCAGTGGGTGATGCGATCGCAAAGTGCCCTAACCACCACTGCCACATACTCGGCAAAGTCCACCGCCATCTGCCGCGATTGCCAGGAACCATAGCGATCTTCCAGCGCTTGGGGGCTATCCCAATGGAACAGGGTGGCATGGGGCGTAATGCCAGCGGCCAGCAGCGCATCGACCAGGCGTTTATAAAAATCCAGTCCAGCCTCGTTTACTGTGCCTGTGCCCTCGGGTAGGATGCGGGGCCAGGCGATGCTAAAGCGAGAGTGCCGGATGCCCAGCTGCTGCATCAGGCGAATGTCATCTTCAAAACGGTGGTAGTGGTCGCAGGCCACTGCCCCAGTGTCGCCATTGAGGACCCGGCCCGGCTGGGCGTTAAAGGTATCCCACACGCTGGGGCGACGACCGTCTTGGGTCGCAGCACCTTCGATTTGGTAAGACGCTGTTGCTGCCCCCCACCCAAAATTGTCTGGAAAAGCTGCGGTCATAGCTCAAGGTCACCGGTTGCTGTGCTCCCATTATGGGGCGACCGGTGACGACTGGCGGCACGCTGTTGCAAGTTGACGATCGGCTATGGGCCGCTACTGCCAACGGCGTCTGCGACATTCCGCTGCAAACCCCTAGCCAGTTTGCCGACTGGGACTGCTGGCGCTTTACCGCTGAGGCCTACCTGCCAACAGGCGGTGTGCCGCTGCATCAAAGCGTGCTCACCGAAGAGCCCATCACGATTCTGTCGGGCGATACCGTAGAGGTGCTGTGGGCCAGCTATACCGACGCTGGCGAGCAGCGCACACCTAACCAGCAACGCTATGAAGTGATTTACGAGCAAGGGTTTAACCTTACGCTAGACCAGGGCGCAGAGGTCTGGGCTGACTATGCCCGCTGCGAGGATGAGCCTCTCTGTGGATTTTTCTGGGTAGGGCGGGAATGGCATTGGAATGGGAAGCAGTTTGTGCGATCGCACGACGAAGTAGCCACCAACTATTTTGGTGGCGGCCCCAGCGGCCTAGGGTCAAACCCGTGGACCGAGACTGCCCCCGACTGGCAGGTCATGCGCGGGGCATTTGATTTGCTCTCACTCGATGCCAATGAAACTCGACTGCGATACTACTCCGGCTGGGTCGAGGCGACAGATATAGCCCCCTATGTGACAGTGGTGCCCGCCACTTGGCA
>JBCBOC010000049.1:0-11152 GCA_039821475.1 Cyanobacteria bacterium J06632_22
ACGATGCAGCTTTACCCTATCGTCAGAGCTGTCTGCGGCCCTAACCGAGCTAGCCCAACAGCAGCAGGCTACGTTGTTTATGACGCTGCTGGCAGCATTCCAAACGCTGCTACATCGCTACTCCGGGCAATTCGATATTTTGGTGGGCTCCACGGTTACCAATCGCGATCGCACCGAAATCCAAAACCTGATCGGCCTCTTTGTCAACAACCTAGTCTTCCGCGCCCAGGTTGACGCTAAGTTGACCTTTAAGGACTTTCTACAACGGGCTAAAGCCACCGCCCTAGAGGCCTACGCCCATCAGGATGTGCCCTTTGAGTCAGTGGTGGATGCGCTCCAGGTGGACCGGCAGCTGAGCTACAATGCGCTGTTCCAGGTGATGTTTATTCTCCACAACACCCCTGAGCAGTCGTTTACGTTGCCGGAGTTAAAGGTAACGGCACTAGAGCTAAGCAACAACGCCGCTCGGTTTGACCTCAGTTTAGATATGTACCAGACGGCAGCTGGGCTGACGGGCGTGTTTGAGTACAGCACTGACCTGTTTGAAGCAGCAACCATTGACCGTCTAGTGGGGCATTTTGAAACGCTGCTGG
This sequence comes from Cyanobacteria bacterium J06632_22, assembly GCA_039821475.1. Taxonomy (GTDB): domain Bacteria; phylum Cyanobacteriota; class Cyanobacteriia; order Phormidesmidales; family Phormidesmidaceae; genus CAWUKV01. The sequence goes on from JBCBOC010000049.1 coordinate 594, forward strand.
CGGGCATCGTGGCTGACCCGGAAGCGGAAATATCACTGCTGCCGATTCTCACAACCCCAGAGCTAGACACCTTTGCCCAGTGGAACAACACCCAGGCTGAGATTCCTCCGGTTTGCGCTCATCAGCTGATTGAAGCTCAGGTCGAGAGAACGCCAGAAGCGATCGCACTATCGGTGGGGCATACGCTTCCCGAGAATGTTTCTTCAAAGATTGTTCCATCTCAAGCATCCTGGAGCTACCAGCAGCTTAACCAGCAAGCTAACCGAATTGCCCGGTATTTAGAAATCTGTGGTGCGGGCCACGGCAGCCGCATTGCCCTGGCATTAGACCGCTCTGCCGATCTAGTCATTGTTATTCTGGCGATTCTCAAGCTGGGGGCCATTTACATTCCTCTAGATCCGACCTACCCCACAGAGCGTCTGCGTCATGCCCTTCAGGATGCACAGGCGACACTGCTCGTGGAGTCAGAGGGCTCTTTCTCTGGTGAGCATGGAGCTGTTGTTGAGTCGCTGACGAATCTAAGAACAGTAGATCTGGACAAGCACCGTGACCAGATTGGGCAACAGCCTAAGGATAATCTCTCTGTATCGGTCTCTCCTGAGGATACGGCCTATATCATTTACACCAGCGGCAGTACCGGCAAACCCAAGGGCATTCCCATTTGCCATCGCAGTCTGGTTAATCTGTTGATGTCGATGGCTAAAACGCCTGGCATTACCGCTGACGATGCCTTGCTAGCGGTAACCACAGTGGCCTTTGATATTGCTACGCTGGAGCTGCTGCTGCTGCTGACGGTGGGGGCTCGGGTTGCGATCGCAAGCACCGACACCGTGCGCGATGCTAGTCGCTTAATCACCCAACTTGCCAATGACAATATCACCGTTATGCAGGCCACTCCGGCCACCTGGCGACTGCTGATTGACTTGGGCTGGCGGGGCAAATCTGAGCTAAAAATTCTCTGCGGAGGTGAAGCTCTAGATCTGCCTCTAGCACAACAGCTATTGCCCTGCTGTAACGAACTGTGGAATGTCTATGGTCCAACGGAAACCACTATCTGGTCTGGGGCACGACAAATTACCGAAGATGATTTAGGTGCCCAAACTGTTCCAGTAGGCGACCCCATCGACAATACTCAGTTTTATGTTTTAGATAACAACGGCCAGCAGGTTCCCATCGGTATACCGGGTGAGCTACATATTGGCGGCGCGGGCCTAAGTCAGGGCTATCTCAATCGCTCTGAGCTAACAACAGAGAAGTTCGTCAAGAACTGTCTTGATGGACATCCCGTTCTTTACAAAACTGGGGATGGGGTTTGCTATCGCCCAGACGGCTCTCTGGAATATCTGGGTCGCCTCGATCATCAGATTAAGCTGCGGGGCTTCCGTATTGAACCCGGAGAGATTGAATCGGTTCTAGTGGAGCAGCTGGGTGCAGAACAGGCATTAGTCATGGTGCGATCTGCGGCATCGGGTGACGACCAGCTGGTGGCCTACTACAAAACTAACGATAAACGATGGGATAACAACAGTCTGCAGCGGCAGCTAGGCCAGTACCTGCCCACCTATATGCTGCCCACGGCCTATGTACAGATCGAAGAATTTCCTCTGACGCCTAACGGCAAAGTAGACCGCAATGCCTTACCAGAGCCAACGATAGAATCTGTTCAAGAACAGACGCCACCCCAAACGCTGACTGAGCAGCAGATGGCCGAGCTGTGGGGTGAGGTGCTGAACTGTTCCATCGCTAGCAAAACGGCAAACTTCTTTGAGCTAGGGGGCCATTCTTTACTGGCGGCTAGAGTCATCGCTCGGATTCAGCCAACATTTAACGTGGTTGTGCCCCTACGAAAGCTGTTTGAGTTTCCTTCTTTAGAGGTGTTCTCTCAGGTTATTGACGCAGCAGGAGAACCCGGAATCAGGATTGAGCCTATTGACCGCAATGGAGATCTTCCCCTTTCCTTTGCTCAGCAGCGGCAGTGGGTGCTCGCCCAGTTAGAGCCCAACAGCGCCTTTTATAATATTCCTGCAGCGGTTCGGTTAGAAGGGGATTTCTCCTTAGAGCTGTTAAAAGAGAGCCTAGCAATCCTCTGTCAGCGCCATGAAGGTCTTCGTACCGGATTCAAAGCTGTCAACGGAGAAGCAGAGCTATTTATACTGCCCCAGGCAGAACCCGAACTGGTTCACCTCAGCCTGCCCGACGCCACAGAAGAGGCTGTATTAGAACAGCTCCAGACTGTTGCACAGCAGCCCTTTGACCTGATTGCGCCACCGCTACTGCGTGCCCAGGTCATTCAAACCGGGCCAACAACCCATATTGTGGCGCTGGTGCTGCACCATATTATTGCCGATGCGGAGTCGGTAAGCGTGCTGGTGCAGGAGCTGGTCTCGGTTTATGGTCAGCTGCAAACGCAGTCGCCTGTGACGCTTTCGCCTCTCTCCATACAGTACGTAGACTACGCCAGCTGGCAGCGCACCCTAGAGACAGAACAGCAGCTCGACTACTGGCAACAGCAGCTAGCGGACAGTCTACCGCTGTTGCCGCTACCCACCGACTATCCTCGCCCGGCAACCCAACAGTTTGAAGGGGGCTGTCACCGGTTTAACCTGACTGCAAATCAGGCAGAGACACTACAACAGCTTAGCCAACAGCATGGGGCAACGCTGTTTATGACGCTGCTGGCAGCCTTTAAGGTGCTGCTACATCGCTACAGCCGTGTCGGAGATATTGTTGTTGGTACGCCCATATCCAATCGTCCTGATGCTTCGCTAGAAGGGGTGCTGGGCATGTTTGTTAACACCTTGGCTCTGCGCAGCGATTTGTCGCAGCCGCTATCTTTTGTGCAGCTGCTGGAGCAGGTAAAAGAAACGGCGCTATCGGCCTACGCTAACCAAGATGTGCCCTTTGAACAGGTGGTAGATGCGCTAGAGATTCCTCGCAACTGGAGCCATTCGCCCCTCTTCCAGGCGATGTTTGTGTGGCGGGCAGAAGAGCCACAACAGTCGAATTTAGCTGACGGTAACCATGCCCTAAGCTGGTCTGCCATTCCCCTAACTAGCAACACCACTAAGGTCGATCTCACTCTGTCAATGATTGAGAAGGGAGGAGAAATCAGCGGCCAGTTTGAATATCGCCAAGATTTGTTCAGGGCGGAAACCATTCAGTCGATGGCCGAAGCCTTCTGCACGCTGCTGTCTGGTCTGACCGAAGCTCCTGAAATGAAGATTTCTGCCCTGCCGCTGTTGCCCCCCCGACAACGACAGCTGTTAGCCGAGTGGAATAAAACTGCCCGCGATTATTCTGGCAACTACTGTCTACATCACTTATTTGAACAGCAGGTACGGCAGACGCCTGATGCTACGGCGCTGATTGCCGAAAATGAAAGACTGACCTATGCGGAGTTGGATGCCCGAGCAGAGCAACTGGCTGGGTACCTGCGATCGCAACACCTCACTCCAGAATCACCCGTTGGCATTTGCCTAGATCGCTCTGCTTATTTAATCGTTGCCATACTGGCCGTGCTTAAGGCAGGCGGAGCCTATGTGCCGCTGGACCCAGCCTATCCCCAAAGCCGTCTAGGCTACATTCTAGAAGATGCGCAGATTTCTCTGTTGCTAACCCAGCAGCGCTATCGAGAGATGGCAGCGTTAGAACAGGCAAGCTGCGATGTGGTACTTGTGGACGAGCTAGAAGGGCAGCTTCCTTCGGAGAGCATTGTTTCTACAGAAGAGAATTCTCCTCAGCCCAACAACCTGGCCTACATCATCTACACTAGCGGCAGTACCGGCCAGCCCAAGGGCGTGGCTATTGAACACCGCAGCCCGGTCACTCTAGTTAACTGGACAAAGGAGACCTTCTTACAGGAACAGCTTGCAGGCGTTCTCGCGTCAACGTCGGTATGCTTTGACCTGTCCGTCTTTGAGATTTTTGTTCCCCTTAGCAGCGGCGGCACAGTGATTCTGGCTGAGGATGTGCTGCAGTTGCCGGAGCTGCCCGCAAAGTCCGAGGTGACGCTGGTTAATACGGTACCCACGGCCATTGCAGAGCTGGCCAGAATAGACGGAATCCCCAACAGCGTTACCACCATCAACCTGGCTGGAGAACCCATCCCTCCCGTTCTGGTGCAGCAGCTTTACACTCTGCCCTCTGTACAACAAGTCTACAACCTCTACGGCCCCTCGGAGGATACCACCTATTCCACATGTACACTGCTGTCCCCAGAAGAGAAGATGGTTCCCATTGGTCGGCCCATTGCCAATACAGAAGCCCACGTTCTAGATGAGCACGGTAGCCAAGTTCCCATTGGTATGCCTGGTGAGCTGTACCTGGCTGGTGATGGCGTAGCGCGAGGCTATTTAAATCGTCCTACGCTAACAACAGAGCGATTCATAACAGAATTTTCTGGGTGCCAGCACCAGCGGGCCTATCGAACTGGTGACTTAGTGCGCTACCGTCCCGATGGCCAGCTAGACTTTTTGGGTCGGCTAGATGGTCAGGTGAAGGTGCGGGGTTTCCGCATTGAGCTAGGAGAGATTGAGGCAGCACTGCTGCAACGGGATGACGTGATCCAGGCAGCGGCACGGGTGTGGGAACAGCGGCTGCTGGCCTATGTGGTGCTAGACTCAGCAGCAGACATTTCAACGACAGAAACGGGTGTGGCAATGGCTCCGGAAGCGGCAGAAGGGCTGCGATCGCACCTGCAACAAACCCTGCCCAACTATATGCTCCCCGCGCTGTTTGTTCCTCTAAAAGCTCTGCCCCTGCTGCCCAACGGCAAAATCAACCGCCGAGCCCTGCCCGACCCAGTGGTACCGGAACCTGTGGTCGATGCTGAAATCTCAGCTCCCGCAACAGAACAGCAGCTGATGGAGATTTGGCAGTCGCTGCTCCAGCAGCCCGTGGGTCCTAACGATAACTTCTTTGAGCTGGGAGGAGATTCTATTCTGGCGATTCAGGCAGTGTCTAGGGCACAGCAGGCCGGACTGCACTTCTCTCCTCGGGATCTGTTTCAGCAGGGAACGGTGGCTCGGCTGGCAGCAGTCGCCAACACTCAAACGTCAGCTCTAGCTTCCCAGCAGCCCGTTGTTGGCCCGGTGCCTTTAACGCCTGCTCAGCATTGGTTCTTTGCCCAGCCGCTACAGCAGCCCCACCACTGGAATCAGTCAGTGCTGCTCACGGTACAGCAACCCTTAGAGCCTGAACTGTTGAAAAAGGCGCTACAGCACTTGGCGGAGCACCATGATGTGCTGCGGGCCTATTTTGAATCCACAGAGCTGGGTTGGCAGCAGCACTATCGGCCTGTGTTGGAGACACTTCCAGTTCAGATCATTTGTAAGCAGACTGAAGATGCTGGTCGTGAGATTACTGCGATCGCAAACGACATCCAAGGCAGTCTAAATCTTGCAACCGGGCCGCTGTGGCAGGTAGCTTACCTGGAATTCGAGACACCGAAGGCAATAGAGAGACGGCTGCTATTTGTTTGCCATCACCTTTTAGTGGATGGTGTTTCCTGGCGCATTTTGCTAGAAGATTTGCAGATTGCCTATGCTCAGCTGGCAAAATCAGGGACGGCACAGCTGCCACCCAAGACGCTGTCTGGAAAGGGCTGGGTAGAACAGCTGGTTATCGCAGACTACAGCGCAGAGCGAGAGTATTGGGGTGCGATCGCAGCCGCTCCTGTCTCCCAAATTCCCTTAGATTCTCCTGATGGGGAGAACACAATGGCCTCGGCCAAAACTATCTCTGTTACCCTGCCAGAAGACAACACCCGCAGGCTTTTACAGGATGTGCCAACGGTCTACAGCATTCGCATGGATGAGGTGCTGCTAACGGCACTCACGCTTACCCTGCAGCCCTGGGCAGGTGACACCCTACGGATTGGGCTAGAGGGGCACGGTCGCCCGGATGACGCCAACCTCAGCCGTACCGTGGGCTGGCTCACGACGCTTTACCCAGTGCTGTTGTCAGTTTCTGACCATCCTGGAGAGGCGTTGAAAGCCGTTAAAGAGACACTGCGCTCCGTTCCCAATCAGGGGCTGGGCTATGGCGTTCTGCAATATCTGCAGTCGGATGATGACCTAAGGAACGTGATAGAAACTCCGGTTAGGTTTAACTATCTGGGCCAAACCGATCAGCTCTTTACGGACTCTAACTGGTTTGCCCCTGCTACGGAATCTTCTGGAGCGGCCCGCAGTCCTCACGATAGCCGCGATGTGTTGATAGAAATCAACGCTGTGATTAGCCGCCAACAGCTGCGTCTGCACTGGACCTACAGCAGCGCTCTGCATCGAGAAGAGACCATTGCCAACCTGACAGAGACCTATCAAACTCAGCTTATTGCCCTGATTGACCACTGCCTCTCTGCCGACACAGACCAAGGCTACAGTCCTACAGATTTTCCTCAAATGGCGCTGGCGCAGAACGAGCTGGATGACCTGCTAGGAGATTTAGGTGATATTTGGGGAGGTGACGGCAAATGATAGCGGCACAGGAAAAAGCGACCAAGCGCAATAACGTTGAGGACATTTACCCGCTGTCACCCATGCAGCAGGGGCTCCTGTTCCATGCTCTGCTGGCCCCTAAGGCAGGCAGCTACACGCCCCAAATTGTTCTACAGTTTTCTGGGCATTTAGATGGGCAAGCCCTAAAGACCGCCTGGCAAACCGTTATTGAACGTCACAGCATTTTGCGGACGGGCTTCTACTGGGAACAGCGGGACGAGCCTTTTCAGGTGGTGTATCGCCAAGTGCCCCTAGCCTGGGTAGAGCAGGACTGGCAGCATCTATCCGCAGCGGAGCAAACGGCTAAGCTTTCGGTGATTAAAGCCTGCAACCGCAGTGAGCCGTTTAACCTGAATAAGCCTGCCCTAATGCGGCTCACCTGGGCTGACCTGGGCAAAGATGCCGCCGGAGAAGATCGCTACTGCCTCGTGTGGTGCTATCACCATCTGATTCTGGACGGCTGGTCCGCCGGGCAGGTGCTAAAGGAGGTATTCCAACAATATTTTGTGCTGGCTGGAACGCTGCCCAAGCTATCTGACTCTCCCGTACAGCCCTATGGAAACTACATTGCCTGGCTCAATCAGCGGGAGCAGCTCACAGCTCAAACTTTCTGGCAAGACTATTTCCAGGGTTGGGAAACCCCCAGCTACTTGACCATTGTTAACCAAGAGCCAACGGACCCGTCGGGCATACCGTCTCTATCGGAACAGCAGCAAGTTCTCTCCGCAGAGCTAACCCAACAGTTACGACAGGCGGCAAAGCGCCACCAGGTGACCACTAATATTTTGGTGCAGGCTGCGCTAGGGCTAGCATTGAGCCGCTACGCGGATACCCACGATGTTGTGTTTGGGGCCACCACCGCCGGACGCCCGGCCAGCCTAGCTGGGGCACTGCAGATGGTTGGGCTATTTATCAACACTTTGCCCGTGCGCGTTCGGGTGAATCCTCAAACTACCGTAGCCGATTGGCTGAAGTCACTTAGCGAGCAGCAGGCCGCAACGACAGAATACGAATATGTCTCGTTGCAGGCACTGCAGGCTCAGACCAACGGCGGTCAGCCTCTGTTCGACTGTCTGCTGGTGTTTGAAAGCTATCCGATAGCGGCAGAGGTGTTTGCGGGTCAGTCGGCTATACGGCTAGACTCGGTGCAGTTTGATGAGTGGACTCACTTTCCCCTCACCCTGCTGGTAGCCGATGGGGAACAGCTTATTATTACCGCAAAGCATCGGGCAGAGCAGATTTCTGAAAAGGCGGTCACTCGATTATTGGAGCATTTGGAGACTGCGATCGCAGCCATCATCATCAATCCCGATAGTTCCCTAGATCACCTCTCGATCCTCTCCAATAACGAACAGCAGCAGCTCACCCAGTGGAACAATACTGCGACACCTTACCCACTGGAGAACAACATAGCAACGCTGTTAACCGATCAAGCAGATCGCTCTCCCAATGCCACTGCCCTAATCTTCGAAGGCCAGACGCTCACCTACCGAGAACTGCATCAACGGGCCAACCAGTTGGCCCATACCCTACAGCAAAGCCACATCGGCCCAGAGGATCGGGTGGCGATTTATCTGGAACGTTCTCTAGCAGTTGTTGTTGCCATCCTTGCTGTGATTAAAGCGGGAGCGGCCTACGTGCCCCTAGACCCAGGCTATCCAGCAGCACGACTAGAGTGGATGCTATCGGATGCAGACGTTGCCGCTGTGTTGGTTGATGCAACAGCGAACCTGCCGACGCTGCCGGGTGACGCCCCTGTAATTGATATTGCTGCAGGCGCTCAGCAGCCCACTAGCAAACAGACTACTAGCGAGCCCCCAAACAATCTGCAGCCTGACAACAGCTTATATGTGATTTACACCTCTGGCTCAACGGGTCGGCCTAAGGGCGTGGTGAACACCCACCGCAGCCTCATCAACCGCCTGATGTGGATGCAGGATGCCTATAGCCTGGGCAGTGACGATCGCGTTCTCCATAAGACACCCCTCAGCTTTGATGTTTCCGTGTGGGAACTACTTTGGCCCCTGCTCTACGGCGCAACAATGGTGATTGCTAAACCTGGCGGTCATCAGGACAGCGCTTACCTGGCCGAAGTTATTTCTCAAAAGCAGGTGACTACGGCCCACTTTGTTCCCAGCATGTTAGCAGCATTTTTAGAAGGGCCAGCGGTTGAGGGATGTGATGCCCCCCTAAAGCGAGTTATCTGTAGCGGTGAGGCGCTTTCTCCAGTATTGCAGCAACAGTTCTTCCAAAAGCTCCCCGAGACAGAACTGCATAACCTCTATGGTCCTACCGAGGCAGCAATTGACGTGACTGCCTGGCAGTGTGTGCCTGGGATGGATGTGGTACCCATCGGCCATCCCATCGCCAATACTCAGATTCATTTGCTAGATCGGGATGCTCATCCAGTGCCTGTAGGCGTGCCTGGTGAGATTTATATTGGCGGTGTGGGGGTCGCGCGGGGGTATTTGAACCGTCCAGAGTTAACGGCAGAAAAGTTCGTGTCGGCGTCTGCTCTTGTTGGCCCACATCTGACTGTGCCCTCTCATGATGGAAACCTCTACAAAACAGGTGACCTTGCCCGACGTCGTTCGGATGGAGCCATAGAATACCTGGGGCGGCGCGACGATCAAATTAAGCTGAGGGGAATTCGCATCGAGCTGGGCGAGATTGAAGCGGCTTTAGTCCAGCATTCGTCAGTGCGGCAGGTGGCGGTGGTGCTGAAAAAGGATCTGCCGGGCGGACCTGCACTGGTAGCTTACTTAGTACTTGCACCATCCGAGAATGGGGATGTACAAAAGGGTTCCTCAGAAGATGGAGCATTAGAAACTGGCCTTAAGCAAACGCTGATCAAATTTCTCAAGCAGCAGCTACCCGACAGCTGGGTGCCCTCTCTCTTTGTAGTGTTAAAATCATTGCCCCTGACTCCCAGCGGTAAACTCAATCGCCGGACCCTGCCCCAGCCAGAGCGAACCGCGCAGGCTGAAAGGGTATTGCCACGCAACGAGACAGAGCAGAAGATTGCAGCCATCTGGGCTGATATTCTGCAAACCGATGCGATTAGTATTCACGATAGCTTTTTTGAGATTGGCGGCCATTCTCTCACTGCCACCCGTATGAATACGCGACTGCGGCAGCAGTTTAGCCTGGACCTGCCACTGCGTAGCGTGTTTGAGCATCCCACCATCGCGGCCCTGGCCACCCATATCGATGCCCTGCGGGTTGTGTCTGCCCCGCCTACTGATCGGACCAATACCCCCACTGGCCATAAGGAGATTGAGCTATGAGTACTACCCTACTGCCCATTAAAGATTTCCTGGCCGGTCTCGCTCGCCAAGAGATTAAGCTATGGCTAGAAGAAGAGCGTTTGCGGTGTAGCGGGCCAGACGAGCTGCTGACCGCAGAACTGAGCGACCAGCTCAAGGCCCGGAAGCCCGAGATTATTGACTTTCTCAAGCAGGTTCAGCCTGCAGCAACAGCGCCAGAGATCACCGCGACCGAACGCGGCAGTCAGGCTCCGCTGTCTTTTGCCCAGCAGCGGCTATGGTTCCTGAGCCAAATGCAGCCCGATCTAGCGGTTTACAACCTGCCGATGGCTATTCAGGTGGAGGGCTTTCTCGATGTGGTGGCCTTTATCCAAAGCCTGAATGAGATTGTTCGTCGCCATGAGGTGCTGCGTACTCGGTTTATTCTGGATGCGGGGCAGCCGGTACAGGTGATTGACGAGCCTGCGTCCGTTAGCATTCAACAGATGGACCTGCAGGGAGCTGCCGATCCTGAAGACCAGGTTAAACAGGCTGCGATCTCAGCCGCCCAAACCCCATTTAACCTCAGTAAAGACCAGCTATTTCGCGTTTCTCTACTGCGCCTCAGCGAAACCCAGGCGGTGGTTCTATTCACCTTGCACCACATTATTGCCGATGCCTGGTCGCTAGATATTTTGGTGCAGGAGCTGGGGACATTCTACCGGGCGGCATTGATGGGCCAGCAGGCTACCCTGCCCACCTTACCGATTCAATACGCCGACTTTGCCCTCTGGCAACGGGACTGGCTCCAGGGTGA
>JBCBOC010000633.1:0-2980 GCA_039821475.1 Cyanobacteria bacterium J06632_22
CCTGTGACGACGCCCCGGATCAGATTCTGTGTGGCCAGAGACAGCACCAAGCCTAAAATACCAAAGCTAGCTAGCAGCACCCCTAAGTTGATGCCAAAAATGGTCAGGGCAATGATGAGCCCTACCGCAATCCACACAAAGTTAGCAATATTCTTAATCACGCTGGAGATGGTGGAGATGCGCAAATCCAGTCGCTGATAGCTCTGAAAATCAAAGCCGTTGCGGTCCTGCAGCGTATTCACAAAGCGGTCAATCAGCAGGTAGCTCACACGAATGCCAATGTAGGCCACAATGGCAATAATCGAGATGGCAGCGGGTACCTTGGCCCAGTTCAGCAGGCTATTTTGAAAGGCGCGCGTATAGGGAAACAAGCCTAGAGACCAAATCAGCGCCCCAGCTAAAACAACAAACTGTAGCAGCGGCAACAGAATGTGACGAATGGCGTGGAGCTGACGCTGATGATTCTCGCTCAGGTCTGCGAGGCGGCGACTGTGCAGGATGCGCACCGCCCAGTTAAACAGGGCGTAGCGACTGAACTGCAGGATTAGGGACAGTGCGATCGCACCCCCCATCGCCGCTGCCACCAATAGCCCCATGCGCTTCAAATATCTGGGCTGACGCTCCCGGTAGGCCTGGCTCAGGGCTTGGCTCAATGCCTGACGAATCTGCTGTACCAGTCCAGCAGTGGTCATCCCCTGCATCCGGGCATCGGTTTCGGTCACGGTCATCAGATAGCGCTGATTGACAAACAGACTGGGAGCATCCTCACCGTCTAGCGTTTCCTCAACGATGGCCACCGACGGACTCGCCATCGAGACGTAGGTATCACGAATGTCCTTCAGGTTCGCGTCCACGTGATGCTGACGCACGGACAGCGAAGAGGAGGGGGCGGCAATCTGAAAAACCTGTTGGCCATCCAGCGTTACCCAACCCACCGCCATCTGGTCAGACGAGCCGTTGGAAAAACTGAACTGAGCCGCAGCCGGGAATGCCAGCCCCAGCACAATCAGTAGGCCCATCAAAAAACGGACAACGCACCGCCATAGGCGCACACCAGGCCCTTGGCCCTTGGCCCATAAAAATAAGTACTGGAATCCGGAGGCAGGACCGCGCAAAGTCATAGATCAAGCTCGATACAGGAGAGCAAAGCCAATGGAAGTTGTCTCACCAGTTGCAGGTGCCGCATTGCCAGGCACGTCATCAGCATCAATATCGCGGATGTGAATCTCCACCCCACAGCCGCATCAGTCTATCAAGCCTTCGGCAGGACAGCCCTGGGCCGTGGCTGAGCGTAGATGGCCCTAGCTCGCGCACAGATTAACCAGGTCAAGGCCGGACATCATCTACTGGCTAACCAACAGCCCTTGCCATCAGCTTCTACTGAGTTCACTTAATGCGATACCGAATCAGTAAATCATCCAGCGTTCGCTTCAGCTCTTCCGTCTTACCGTAAATATGATCTTCAAAGGCCTGGGGCCACTTCACCGCCTCAAGGGAGGCCACAGCATCTGGCATATAAGGATGCTCGGGCCGCGCACAGAACATCCCCCAGACGGTTGCGGAGGTCATGAAATGGACAAACTCAGGGGGAAAGTCTCGACCGTCGATCAGGTGAGCTTTCGTTTTTAGAATAGTGATAATGTCGGTGTTCTGCTGGTGGAACAGGTCAATCACATCCGGGTTCACTGCCTCGAGGTGCCCTTCCATCCAGAGTGGATGGATCTGCGAACTCAGCTTCAACGACGCATAGATGGGGCCATAAAACTCTTCAAGCTGACGCTGACGATATGCCAGGTCGGCCTCAGTCAATAGCGTCTTTTGGTGCAAGACCTTCTCAACACTCGCCTCGATCATTTTCTCGGCCGAAAAACGTAAGATCGTACCGGCACCCAGCGCGCTAGCGAGAAATACGCCCAGAACCTGTATGAGTTCCATTGCCACACCTCTATCAGTCCAGCCCAGAATGCCCAGATTGATGGCGTTCATCGAACTGATCGTATATTGCGTTCGAATGTGTCTACCCCCCTTCGATTGCCGTAGCGTCAAAGCTAAGACTTAGGGCTGGGACGAGCGATGAGGGCCTAGTGCTTTGTCTAAAGATCTATCTTTGCCCGCAAAAGTCCCGACGCTATCCCCCTGGCCTCGCCGCTCCCAATCTTGAGCGTTGACACACCACCAGCTACACCTGCTTGGCCTGAAACCGCTGCCGCACCACCCAGGCAAACACAGCACTGGTGAGGAACATCAACAAACTGTAGATGGCAGCGGGAATGGCCATGGTGGGGTTACCGAGCAGCGTGCTGGCAATGGCGATAGCTAGGGTCCCGTTTTGGATGCCCACCTCTACCGAAATAGCCTTGGCACTGGGCTGGTCGAGCTTAGTCAGGGTTGCGATCGCATAGCCCAATCCCATCGCCAGCACGTTCAGCGTCAGCGTCACCCACCCCACCTGCACAAAGAAGCCACCGACATTAGCCCGCTCCTTCACCAGCAGCCCAACAATAATCAACGCCAAGAAAAACAGAGAGAGCCACTTCACCCCTTTCTCGACTTTGGCGGCAAATCGAGGCAGGTAGTGGTGCAGCAGCATGCCCAAGGAGACCGGAATCAGCGTAATCACCGCAATCTGTAACACGGTCTGCAGAAATGGCAGCTGCAAAGCCACCGCTTCCCCGAGGAACTGCTGCATCCCCAGATTGACCACCAGCGGAATCGTAAACACCGTCACCAAACTACTGATCGCCGTCAGCGTAATCGACAAGGCCACATTGCCCTGCACCAAGTAAGACACCAAATTTGACGTGGGCCCACCGGGACAGGCTGCCAAGATCACCACACCCACCGCCAACTCCGGCGATAGCGGAAACAGCGCCGCTAGCATAAAGCCTAGGAGGGGCAACATCACAAGCTGCGCTGCCAAGCCTAATAAGACGGGCTTAGGCTCGATCACCACCCGCCGGAAATCGCCCAGCGTCAGCCC